>JAPOUT010000113.1 GCA_026708545.1 Hyphomicrobiales bacterium | reverse complement strand
CCGCCCACGACACTGCCGACGGGCTTGATAAACCAGGACAAGTTCGTGCTGGTCGGAGCACCTCGAGCGTGGTTTCATGATGGGTACGGAGGGCACACGGGCGGTTATACCGGCGACGAGGTTGTCGTCGGCATTATGGAGGAGGTGAATTCGTTTCATGCGCTTTTTACTCCTCCTGACGCAACCGGATTGTCCAGCAAGATTCATGCGGGTAGCGTTTTGGCCTCGCTCTATCCGGCGGGAGCGGATAGACCGCCCGATAATCTCATCGTTGACGATGGGCCGGATTTCACGGAATATCCCGACGTGCCTTGCCTGCTTCAGTTCGAGGAAGTTGACGCTTGTCCCGATATGAGCGGCCAAACAAAATATTTCCTGCGTAAGAACAATCAGATTTATGTATTGCCGGGTCTGAGAGACCCTAATCCCGGAAATCACGATTGTCCCACATTCCAAATTGAAGGTCGTCGTATACCCTTATGTTCCGAGTTCGGTACATCCCACGGCACCGGTGTTGCAAGCGTGGCCGCAGCTTATGCCCTCAATTTCAGGCCGCAAAACATGCCAACGGCTCCCCAGAGTTTTTTCCGGGGCGTCGCCTATGACGCAGAAATTCTCGTCTATGCGCGGCCCTTGATGATTGCCGGACTTCCCGCCAACTTCGATGCCCATGCCGCTTATTTCGAGAAAGCCCCCGAGGAAGCCGATGTTTATAATTTCTCGCATACTTTCGGCACACCGGTCACCAGCGTCGATGAATCCTTCTTTAACAACAACCCTGCGGGGCTCCATAGGGGTTATACAGAAATTGCAGAAGCCATTGGCGAGAGAGGCATACCGCTTATCGCTGCGGCCGGAAACGAGGGCGAAAACTTTCCGCGCTTTCCGGCGGCTTTGCCGGCGTTCTTTCCCGAGTTGCGCGGGATGGTTCTCGCGGTCGCGGCGACAGACGACGAAGGTCGAATTACTCGGTATTCAAATCGTTGCGGTGCATTGCCTTCGGGCTGGAACAGAAATGCACACGGGCGACATTATTGCCTCGCGGCTCCCGGCGGTGTTAATCCCGGCGTTCAACCGTTTTGGGTGGCAGGTCCCGGAAACAGTGAATTTTCGACGACTTCCGGAACCTCCTTTGCCTCACCTGTGGTTGCAGGGGCTTTTGCAATTTTGATGGAGCGGTTTCGCGGGAATCAGAATCTGAGTGACGAGCAATTTATCGCTCGTCTGGTGAACACGGCAGACAACACCGGACGTTATAGTGAAGTGGCTGTTTACGGCGCCGGTTTGCTCGACATTGAAGCTGCTATTATGCCGGACGGAATGACAGGATTCTCCGTCTTAGGTGACATCGACGGCGGAATCACTTATGACATTGATGTAACGTCGTTGTCGACATCGGCGGCTTTCGGCGATGCGCTCCAACGGGCATTCCAAACCCGCGAGATTGCCGCTTTCGACGAACTGGATGCACCGTTTTGGTATCCGCTTTCCTCTATCGTGACAACGACATCAAGCCGTGAAACCCTCCAACAGCGTCACGCACGCTTGTTCGAGCACGACAATGCGCCGGTCGAGACGGCGGGCGGCGGCAGGTTCGCGTTCGTATCAACGCGCGCCGGTTCGTCCGAGCAAATTGATATGTCCCTGCGGCAGCCCGTCGGCGTTCCCGCGGCGCAGGCGGAACTCCTGCTCACGGCGGGAGACCTCTCCACCGCGCCGTTCGGGCTTCACGAGGACGAATCCTTCGCGCATCCCTATCTCGGCTTTGCCGGGGAGGGCGTCGGTCTCGGCGGATCGCTGCAACTCGGCGCGGGGCGGCTCACGGCAATGGGATTCACAAGCGGCAGTGCGAGTATTGCCGAGGACGTGCCCGTTGACGCTCGTGGCGGCCTGATCGAATACGCCATTGAGCCGTTCGCGGGTGTTGAGTTCGGGATGCAGGCGGGCGCGATGGTGGAGGAATCACGCGCGCTGGGACTGCTTTCGGAAGGCGGCTTCGGCGAGATGGGCGAATCCTCGACGGCGTTTGCGGGAGTCTCCCTGGACGGCGCGCTGGAGGAGAACTGGCGCTTCCGCGCGAGCATGCTCTTCGGGCGCACGAACCTTGATGCGCCCTCCATCGGCCTGCTTAAGGACAGCACGACCCTCACAAGCTCGGCGTTTCGTTTCGCCCTTGAAGGAAGCGACGTGCTCATGGATTCCGACAGGATGGATGTTTTCGTCGCGCAGCCCCTGCGCATCGAAGGCGGCAAGGCGGATTTCACGGTTCCCGTCGGGCGCACGCCTTCGGGCCTGGTCAGGCGCGAGCGAATCAACGGCGTTTCTCTTGAGCCGGGCGGACGGGAGCTGGAATTCGGGGCGCGCTACGAGATGCAGGTGCGCGAAGACATCATCGCAACCGGAGGCCTCGGCATTGTTCACGAGGGCGGACATTCGAAAGGGCAGGAAACCGAATTTTACGGTTTGGCAAATTTACGCTTCCATTTTTGAGAAAATGGTGGTAGGCTTGTTGCATCGGTTCCGCATTATGTAGATTCTGTCGCGGGCGCTTTCGTTTCGGGAAGCGCCCTTTTTCTTATCGTTTCTTTTCGTGAAGCGCTTTTCCTTTTGGAAGGCGCTCTTTTTTATCGTTTCTCCAGCGAAAAACCAGATGGAAAGAGATGCTACCAATGACAGAAAAAAAGATCTTCCTGCCGACCGTTTCGATTGCCGCAAGTTTGGCGCTTTGTTTTCTTGCCGGCTGCGGCGGAGGGGGAGGAGGCACGAGTGCGACGGCGAGCGGCATGCCCGACGAGGAACACCAAGTGGTCGACCTCCCCGACGATTTCATACACGAAGAGCCTGATCTTCACGAGGCGCCCGTAATCCCGCCTCAGAATTCGAATCTTTTGAATGATTTCAAGTTCACGATAATCAAAGCGCGGGAAGCATGGGAGGGCCGCCGGGCGCAGATAGACGGCTATACCGGAGACGGAGTCGTCATCGGCATCATGGAAGAGGTGAACTCGTTTCATCCCGACCTGGCAAACAAGATTCACGAGGCGAGCGTTTTAACCTCGCCCTATCCGGCGAACGCGCCTGTACCGGACGAGAGCCTCATCGTTGACGAGGAGAATTTCACGGAATATCCCACCGTGTCCTGCCTGCTGCAATACGGCCTTGATTGTCCCGATGATTCCGGCAGCGAGAAATATTTCCTGCGCCTTTCCGACGGCGAGCTTCGCTTGCTGCCGGGCTTATTCGACCACTGCCGGGGAATCGTCGGCGGCCGGGAAATCCCCTGCCAGCGCGTCACCATCGGTAATAACGACCCCAAAGCGCCGGAGTTCGGCGCAGCCCACGGCACCGGCGTTGCAAGCGTGGCGGCGGGGGACGATGACGACGATATTATCCTATCGGACACCTCGCAGTCCCTCCAGGGCGTCGCCTACGATGCGGACATTCTTGTCTATGCACGGCCCTTGTCCATTGCCGGACTCGTCTCGTCCTTCCAGGACCATGCCGATTATTTCCTGAACGCTCCCCAGGAAGCAGATGTTTATAATTTCTCGCACACTTTCGGCACCACGATTGCCGGCGTTGATGCATCCTTCGGCGACCAGGTGCGCGGCAGCGGCTTTGCCGTCCTCGCCCGGGCCATCAGGGACATGGGCAGGCCGTTCATTGCAGCGACCGGCAATGAAGGCAACGTGGGCGAAATCTTCCCGCGCTTTCCGGCGTCTTTGCCTGCGTTCTTTCCCGAATTGCGCGGGCAGGTTCTCGCGGTCACGGCGGTCGGCTCCAACGGCCGGATTGCCTCCTACGCGAATCCTTGCGGCGCGCTGCCTTCGGACTGGAATGCCGAACAACATGGGCGGCACTATTGTCTCGCGGCTCCCGGAGGCGACAACAACGACCTGTTCTGGGTGGCGGGCCCCGAAAACAACCACTATTCCAAAGTGGCCGGGACCTCCTTTGCCGCGCCGATGGTTGCGGGGGCCTTTGCGATTTTGAAGGAACAGTTCCGCGACAATCTGGATGGCAGGCAGATTATCGATCGTTTGATGGAGACGGCCTCGCGCGCCGAGATATATGACGATGAAACCCTCTATGGCGCCGGCCTGCTCGATCTTGAGTCCGCGACCGATACGGTCGGGAATCCGGTTGTTTCCACCTCGGGCGACATCAACGAGGGCATCGCGTATGACTTCGATGCGACGTTGTTGTCGACCTCGGCGGCTTTCGGCGATGCGCTTCAACGGGCGTTGCAAACCCGTGAAATCGTTGCCTTCGACGAACTCGGCGCGCCGTTTTGGTATCCGCTCGCTTCGATCACGGCAACGACATCGAACCGCGAGACTCTCCCGGAGCGTCGCGCGCGCTTGTTCGAGCGCGACAACGCACCGTTCGAGACGGCGGGCGGCGGGCGGCTTGCGCTCGCATCAAAGCGTTCCGGCTCGTCCGGGCAAATCGATATGTCCCTGCGGCAGCCCGTCGACATTTCCCTCGCCGCTCCCGCTGCGCAGGCGGAACTCCTGCTCACGGCGGGAGACCTGTCCGCCGCGCCGCTCGGGCTTCACGAGGACAAATCCTTCGCACATCCCTATCTCCGCTTTGCCGGAGAGGGCGTCGGCCTCGGCGGTTCGCTGCAGCTCGGCGCGGGACGGCTCACGGCAATGGGATTCACAAGCGGCGGCGCGAGCGTTTCCAGGGACATACCCGTCCACGCCCGCGGGGGTCTGCTTGAATACGCCTTTGCGCCGTTCGCGGACGTTGAACTCGGCCTGCAGGCCGGTGCGATGGTGGAGGAATCGCGCGCTCTGGGACTGCTTTCGGAAGGCGGCTTCGGCGAGATGGGCGAATCCTCGACGGCGTTTGCGGGAGTCTCCCTGGACGGCGCGCTGGAGGAGAACTGGCGCTTTCGCGCGAGCATGCTCTTCGGCCGCACGAACCTTGATACGCCGTCTGCCGGCCTGCTTGCGACCAGTTCAAGCCTCGCAAGCTCGGCGTTTCGTTTCGCCCTTGCGGGAAGCGACGTCTTCCTGGACGCCGACCGGATAGACGTTTTCGTCGCGCAGCCCCTGCGCATCGAGAGCGGCGAGGCGAATTTCATCATTCCCGTCGGGCGCACGCCGTCGGGCTTGGTCACACGAGAGCTCATCAACGGCGTTCCGCTTGATCCGAGCGGACGGGAGTTGGAATTTGGCACGCGCTACGAAGTGCAGGTGCGCGAAGACATTGTCGCAACCGGCGGCATCGGCATTGTTCACGAGGGGGGACATTCGAAGCGGCAGGAAACCGAGCTTTACGGCCTGGCAAACCTGCGCTTCCATTTTTGAGGAAGCGACGACAGGCAAGTCGCGCCTTTTGAGGAAATAACGACAGGTACGTTGCACCTATTTTGTATTTCGCAGGTCTTGTCGTGAGACGTTTTTCGTTTGGGAAAGCGCCTCTTTATTGTTTCTTCAGCGAATAACCGGACAGAAAAATACGTTTATTGCGTGCGGACGCCGGAATCGGCGTTCGCCCGCGAAACGCGGGCGCGTGAAGACAACCTCGCAGCCGGGGCATCAACCCCGCTCGCGAGAGAGCATTCGAAGCGCCGGACAACCGGGCTTTGCGGCCCGGCAAATCCGCACGTCCGTTCTCAAACAAACGGCAGCAGGTCCGTTGCGCCTTTTTCGCAATCCACAGGTCACGTTGTGAAGCGCCCTTCTTTTGGGGAGGCGTTCTTTTTTTGTCTCTTCTTCAACGAAAAACCAGATGGAAAGAGAGGCCTTCAATGCCGGAAAATAAAATTTCCCTTCCGATTGTTTCGATTGTTGCAAGTTTGGGGCTTTGTTTGCTTGCCGGCTGCGGCGGAGGGGAAGGCATAGGCGCAAAGCGGAGCGGAACGCCCAACACCGGGTGCCCTCTCGGCTCCGATGCGGGATGCGGACCGGCCGACCTTCCGGACGAAGCACCGGGCCCCGGCGGGCAGATCATAACGCTAACGCTGCCGCCGGCGAATGTGCAGAATCTTTTGAACGACTTCAAACTTGCGCTGGTCAAAGCGTCGTCGTCGTGGAACCAGGGGCCGCAGCAGGCCGGCTATACCGGACAGGGAGCCGTCATCGGCATCATGGAAGAGGTGAATTCGTTCCATCCCGACCTGGCAGACAAGATTCACGAGGCGAGCGTCTTGAGCTCGCCCTATCCGGCGGGCGCGCCCAGGCCGGCGGAGAGATTCATCCTTGACGAGGAAGATTTTACGAAATACCCCATGGTGCCCTGCCTGCTGCAATACGGTCTTGCCTGTCCCGATGATTCCGGCAACGAGAAATATTTCCTGCGTCTTTCCAGCGGCGAACTTCGCTTGCTGCCGGGCTTGTACGACCACTGCCAGCTGATCCAGGGGCGCACCATCCCCTGCCAGCGCGTCGCCATTCCCGGCACCAATCCCAAGGCTCCGGAATTCGGCGCAGCCCACGGCACCGGCGTTGCAAGCGCGGCGGCGGCGGATAACGACGACAATGTCACCCTCACGCTCGGCGGGCAGACCCGTTCCCTCCAGGGCGTCGCCTACGATTCGCAGATTCTCGTCTATGCGCGGCCCTTGCACATTGCCGGGCTCGCCTCCTCCTTCCAGGACCATGCCGATTATTTTCGAAACGCTCCCGATGAAGCCGATGTTTATAATTTCTCGCATACTTTCGATGTTGCGGTCGACAGAATCGATTCCGCTTTCGGCCGTCAAATACGCGGCGACGGTTTTAGCCTCATGGCCCAGGCCATCAGGGATATGGGCAAGCCGTTCATCGCCGCGGCCGGCAATGAAGGCGGCAGAGGAGAAATCTTCCCGCGCTTTCCCGCGGCCCTTCCGCTGTTCTTTCCGGATTTGCGCGGACAGGTCCTCGCGGTCACGGCGGTCGGCTCCGACGGCCGGATTACCTCCTATGCGAATCCTTGCGGCGCGCTGCCTTCGGATTGGGACCGGCAACGCAACGGCCGGCACTATTGCCTCGCGGCCCCCGGCGGCGACGGCCTGGATCCGTTTTGGGTGGCAGGCCCCGAGAACGGTTTTTATTCGCAAACGGCGGGAACCTCCTTTGCCGCGCCGATGGTCGCGGGAGCCTTTGCGATTTTGAAGGAGCAGTTCGGCGACAGCCTGGATGACCGGCAGATTCTCTACCGCCTGATGGATACGGCCTCGCGCGAGGGTTCATACGGCCAGGAGACCCTCTATGGCGCCGGTTTGCTTGACCTTTACGCCGCGACCAATCCGGTCGGAGTGCCGGGCATTTCCGGCGCGGGCGATATCAACGAGGGTATTGTTTATGATTTCAATGCGACGCTGTTGTCGACATCGGCGGCTTTCGGCGATGCGCTCCAACAAGCGTTGCAAGCCTATGAAATCGCCGCCTTCGATGAACTCGGCGCGCCGTTTTGGTATCCGCTCGCCTCGTTCACGGCAACAACATCAGACCGTGAAACCCTCCTGGAGCGTCGCGCACGCCTGTTCGAGCGCACCGGCGCACCGGTTCAGACGGCGGGCGGCGGCCGACTCTCGCTGGCATCATCGCGCGCCGGTTCCTCCGAACAAACCGATATGTCCCTGCGGCAACCCATCGACTCCGTCGTGCAAGCGGAACTCCTGTTAACGGCGGGAGATCTCTCCACCGCGCCGCTCGGGCTTCACGAGGACAAATCCTTCGCGCATCCCTATCTCCGCTTTGCAGGGGAGGGCGTCGGTTTGGGCGGTTCGCTGCAACTCGGCACGGGACGGCTCACGGCGATGGGATTTACAAGCGGCAGCGCGAGCGTTTCCAGAGACATACCCGTCCACGCCCGCGGCGGCCTGCTTGAATACGCCTTCGAGCCGTTCACGGGCGTCGAACTCGGGATGCAGGCCGGCGCGATGGTGGAGGATTCGCGCGCTCTGGGACTGCTGTCGGAAGGCGGTTTCGGGGAGATGGGCGAATCCTCGACGGCATTTGCGGGCGTCTCTCTGGACAGTGCGCTGGAGGAGAACTGGCGCTTTCGCGCGAGCATGTTCTTCGGACGCACGAACCTTGATGCGCCCCCGGTCGGCCTGCTTGCGACGAGCTCGAAGCTTGCAAGTTCGGCGTTTCGTTTCGCCCTTGAGGGACGCGA
>JAPOUT010000105.1 GCA_026708545.1 Hyphomicrobiales bacterium | reverse complement strand
TGCCGCAGGCACACCCAACACTTGGACGGTCACCATAACCGATGATGACAAGACAACAGGAACCATTGGTTTTGCCGCAAACTCAAAAACAATCACGCACGACGAAGCTGATGGCAGCAACTCTTCTTTCAAGTTGAATTTTGACGTCAGCAATGATGCCGCCTTTGTCTCGGCTCTTTCGGGGGATGTCACTCTGACTCGAATCATCACCACCTCGGGTGATGAAAACTCCGTTACCAGCGATGATATTACGGTAGAAGATTTTCTTATCAAAGATGCCGTCAGTTCAACCCGAAGTGTTGCTGCTAATATTTTAGCCGATACGATTGCCGAAGGAGCAGAAACCGTAACCATAACGCTTACGGACGGCGACAGTGTTTTGCCCGATGGATGGAGCATTGACCCAAGCAACAACACCGCCACAATCACCATTCCTGCTAACGATCAACCCGTTACATTGATGGTCGGCAGCTCAACCATCGAAGAGGGAACCGACACGACCATAACGCTTTCCCTGAATCAGGTTCTTGCAAGCCCTGCCGTATTTAATCTTACCGAAGGTAGCGGGAATGCGACATACGGCGTTTCCAACGATTGGAATTTAAGTGTTGGCGGAACTGATTGCGACATGGCAAGCCAAAGCAATCCTTGTCCGGTGACGATTGCCGCGGGTGATATGAGTGTCGAAGTAACCGTTGAAGCCAACATAGATTCAGAAACCGAGACCCCCAACGAGGCTTTTGAAGTTGCCGTTGCGGTTGCTTCGGGAAGCGAAGGCCTCGTGACTATTAACAGCAATGACACGCCGTTGAGTTTCACTATTCTCCCGCCGCCGGAGCCGACTATTTCGCTGAGTGCCGACAATACAAGCATCGGAGAAAGCGGCATGAGGACCTTAACGCTTACATTGAACAGGGCTCTTGCAAACGATGCTACGTTTAATCTGGTCAGTATGGACAGTGGTCTTCCAAACTTGGCAACCTATAATGAAAGCCGCGGTTGGTATTTAACTAATGATGATGGTGCTTGCCGTTTTGCCCACTCGAAATCCGAACCCAGTCCCAATCTTTGTCAGGTAACGATTCCGGCAGGCATGCTTACCGCCACGGCAACTGTTACGGTCAACAGTTGGGCTGCTTACAGGAGTGAAGATTTGAAATTTACCGTTTCTGTCGAGTCTGCTTCAGGAAACACGGACACCGTGGGACTCGGAACCCCATCAATGTTGGAATTCACCATCCCCAAAGATGCGTCGTTGCCAATTGTATCCTTGAGCACGACTGATCCCCGGTCCATCGAAGAGGGAGGCATGGCGACCATAACGCTTACCCTGAGTCAGGCTCTTGCAACCGATGCAAAATTTACTTTTATTGGTGTTGTTGCAGAGGGTGGTAATGCTACGGCGGAGTATGGCACCGAAAAGGATTGGAATTTAAGTGTTGGTGGAAATGATTGTAATGCGGCACAACAAACGGTGGATTGCCAAGTAACGATTATGGCTGGCCAAACCACGGCCACAGCAATCGTCAAGGTCAATACGGACTTGACGGCCGAGCTAGAAGAGAGATTCACCGTTTTCGCTGAGGCTGATACGAGTAACACTCAGCGTCTGGGACTGCCAATAGGAACGGTAGACAGACTGAGTCTGGATTTCACCATCCCCGCCGATTCGTCATTGCCGACTGTATCTTTGAGTAGCGATAGAACAAGAATTGCAGAGGCAGATACGGCGACCATAACACTTACCCTGAGTAAGGCTCTTGAAAAAGCTGCTACGTTTAACCTTATAGGTAGCGGAGGTGCGACATACGGCACTTCCACTGGTGACGATTGGAATATAAGTGTCGGCGGGACCGGTTGTAATACGGCAAGCGAGAGCAATCCTTGTGCAGTCATGATTCCGGCAGGCCAAACCACCGCCGAAGCAATTGTTAAAGTTGTGACAAACACTGTTGGTCGCAATGAATCTAAGAGCTTTACCGTTTCCGTTGAGGCTGATTCGGGCAACACAAATCCTGTGAGACTTGGAACAACATCAAGTTTGAATTTCACCATTCCTGCGAATAAAAGCATGTCGCTGAGGTTCAGAGAAGCGGGTATAACAGTCAGTGAACACCGATCGGCTACTATTTTCATCCGTGGTTTTCTAGCGGATGCGAATGGTGCGGAGACACTAAGCTACCCTGCAGGAGGTTTCCCCGTTACATTTATGCTGGACAGCGGTACGAACAATAGTGACTTCACGTTTAATACAAGAACCACGACAGATGCAGCCACTCCCATTGCCTCCATCAGTATCACTGAAGACCAAGTGGAAGAAGAGGAAGAAACGTTCGTCTTTAAACTCCGTAAAGGTGTCAACTTCCCTCCTACATGGAGTATAGATGAAAACGCCGATACATACACGCTCATCATACGTGCCAGCGACAAACTGCCGACCGTTTCGTTGAATTTTAGTGGGAGTAAAACTATCTCTGACGGAAGTAGTCGACGAATGACAATCGATTTGAGTCAGGCTCTCACAGATCCGGTCACATTGGAAATTGCCGGAACGGGTGCGGCCAATTATGGAAATGGAAGCCCAGACGGTGACTGGTTCATGCAGTATGTTTTTGTTCCGGCAGGTCAGAATCTTCCCGATAAACTTCCTACAGAAGGATTTATGAATTGTTTAAGCTTACCCTGTCGAATCACTATTTCAGCAGGTATTACGATTGTCGATATTTCTCTTACTGCGTTTGGACGTGGAACTGGCAAACAATTTACCGTCTCTCTCAACGTTCCGACGGAAAGCGAAAGCCTCGTGGAACTCAACCAACCAACGATTCATCGGTTTACCATACAATAAACCCCAAGCATTTCTGTCATACTCGGAGTGGATGACGAAGGGAGGCATTGGAAGCCTCCGGTGTGGAACGGAACAGCCTCTCGCCGTTCCTTTTTCCGATGCCCCGGCAACTCCTGGCCGGTAATCCCTGTCCCCGGGGTGTTTTGCGGCTCTTCAAGGCGGGGGCTTTTCATGCTATAATCCGATTCGGCGGCGGGGCTCTGTTTGAAAGTTCTCCCTTAACTTAGACATTTCCCCGCCGTTTCCCCTTTTAATTCCCCGGTTGTTTCCGCTTGATTATCCTTTGGAAGCCGCTAGAATCGTCCCATAGGTTAATTCACACGCAAAGGAGAATTTCAGATGAACCCGTTCCGCTCTGCAGCCATTGCCGTATCGATGGCTTTGATGTTTTCGCTCAGTTCCGCATCGGCGGCGACTCCCTCATACCCCCCCCCCCCCCTGCTTCGACGCTGACTGATTCCCGCACGCTGGACCTTCGAGAAACCGCCTCTCGGCTGGTCGTTGAAACCATCGAAAATGCTTTGAGGGCAGGTGGTCTTGCCCTGTTTGACGAGAGGTTCCAAATCGACTCGTCACTAGACTGGGTCCTCGGGGAAGCGGTCGGCGGGGAATTGGATGCTGTCGTTCCATTATGGAGCAAAGACGGACATGTTGTTTTTGCACAGCCGGGTTTCGTTCTCTGGAACGGACTTGCAGACGAGGAACGCCTGGACGGGAACCTCGGTGTGGTTTATCGAACCGAAACGATCAAGGGCATCATCGGCGGGGTTTCGCTCTTTTACGATCATGATTTCCAAATCGGGCATTCACGCATCGGCATTGGTGTGGATGCGCAAAGGGATGGCTTCTACGGTGCCTTCAACTATTACCACCCGCTCAGCGACACCCAAGACGGGAGGGAAGGGTATGTTGAAGATGCTCTGCAAGGCGTGGATGCCAGCCTTGCCGTTGAAAGCAATGTGACGCGTGTCGGCGGTAACGTTGGTTATTGGCTGTTCCAGGGAGACGAAGACGTTAAGGACGAATGGGAGTTTTCCTACGGCTTGGATGCGGGGCTTCGGCTCATGCCCGGTGTTTTTCTGGAAGGGCGCTTGGAGCGTCATGACAAGAAGGCATCGTTTGGCCGGCGAGCGAGCGTGGGATTGGCATTCCGTTTCACCCTTCCCAATCTTGACGGGAAAAGTTATGGAGATGGCGGAGTAGTCTCGAACTTGTACAGACCTGTCGATAGGGAGAAACGGATTCTCTACGAGGAGCGTGAAACGGGACCGAAAGTCTCGATTGTCCGCGCCGGCAGCGGGGGCGCCGCAGGAGCTATCATGGAAGGGGACATGGTGGAATTAAACATCCAACTGGATGAGTCCCTTCAAGAAGACGTCACTTTGAATTTCATCGGAAGCGGTTCGGCAACATACGGAACGGGCGGAGACTGGGAGATGTCCGTCGGCGGCACGACCTGCGCCGAAGTCACGGAAGATAATTGCCAGACCACGATTTCGGCAGGCAATATGGCTGCCGATGATGATGTGACGGTTGCCATTCATGACGATTTGCGCACCGGAGAGGAGGCCGAGGACATAATTCTTTCCGTGGAAATCGCTTCGGCCGGCAATACTGGTTTGACTCCCGTCGGCCCCCTGGTTCTTACGATTCCCGCGGATTTGCCGCTGCCGTCTTTTACGCTGAGCGCCGCAAGCACGGATATCGCGGAAGACGGACGTACAACCTTGAACATCGAACTAAGCGAGACGGTATCCGAAGCCGTCACCATCAGTCTCGTTGCAGGCGGCGATGCGGATTATGGAACTTCCGCCGACTGGCATCTGAATAACGGCACTGATTGTAGTTCTGCCGCCGAAGGGGATTGCCAGGTCACCATAGACGCGAACGACAGGTCTCCCAGTGCGACGGTCACGGTCATAGTCAACGATGACGGAAACACAGAAGAAGAGGAAACTTTTACCGTTTCCGTCATGGTTGATTCGGGAAGCAGGCACCTCGTACAAGAAGGGGATGCCTCAAGCCTGCTTTTCGCCATTCCCGCCAATACCGCCAACACCATGAGATTCACCCTAAGCTCGGGAACTGTCACGGAGGGCGGAAGCATAACCGAGACGTTGGCGTCGGGGAAAAACAGATTTATATTTCCGGAGTTGGTGCTCACCAACCCGCTTCCCGCAGGCATAGAAATCACTTTGGCGATAAGCGGCGATGCCGAAGACGACGATTACGGCATTGCCGCCGCCCTCAACCAAATAAACAGCAACGGCGCTAGATATGATGCGGACACCCGGGTTTGGACCCTTCCCTCGGGCATCACCAATCCCACATTGGTTTTTGAAGCCGCGAATGAACCCACTAGTCCCGACACCGATAACGAAACCGTTATCATTGAACTCACCGATCCGAACGGCAACCTGCCGACCGGGTGGAGCATCGGGGAGCCGTCCACCTTTACGGTCACCATCAACGATAAAGGCTGAATTATCGCAAGCCGTCTCCGCGTTTTACGGGGTTTGAAGGCATTGCGGGCGGCGGCCTGCAAGCTAAAAACTGCAATCCGCAAACTGCAGGTTGCAGAAGAAGCGGCGGCCCGAAGTGAAAAGCAGACTACTCTATGCGGGAGCAGGGATACACATCCCTGATGCATTCGTGAAAGAAGCCTCCTATCGAATCCGCACCCATCAAACCCTCATATACGTCTTCGGGAACGTCCTCGTATTGATAAACCCCGTTGCGGAATTCGATTTCCAGGGTTTGGGTTGTTTCGTCGTATCCGACCGCGTCTATGTTTGAAGAATCAACTTCCTGTCTTTTCATCTTTCCAACTCTTAAAAGAACTCGACGAGTTCCTGCATGTTCAAAAAATCGGGGTTGTCCGGCTGCAATTCAACCAGCCTGTCCAAATCCTCCCTTGCCTTTTCGAGGTTTCCTCTCCCGATCCATGCCGCGGCGCGCTTGGAGAGGGTTGCAACATCGCCGGGATTGGCAAGGAGGACCCTGCTCGTCTCCGCGATGGCCTTATCGAACTCCTCCTGTTTAACCTGGGCGTTTTTTCGGTGCGAGGAAATTTTCACGCCGGGATACGAGCGGACGAACGCATGATAATTGGCCAAGGCTTTTTCCCTTACTACCTTTGTTTTGTTGGCTTCTCCCATGATGTTCCTCAAGCGCACGGCTGTCTCTTGATTGTCGGAATTTAACTCCAGCGCCAGCGCCTTCGCGGCAATCTCGCCGGCTTCCTCAAGCCGTCCGATGCCGAACAAGCAATCAGCCAGCGCG
Organism: Hyphomicrobiales bacterium; assembly: GCA_026708545.1. Taxonomy (GTDB): domain Bacteria; phylum Pseudomonadota; class Alphaproteobacteria; order JAPOUT01; family JAPOUT01; genus JAPOUT01. The sequence continues at coordinate 2,003 of JAPOUT010000105.1, read as the reverse complement.
AACAGGGCTTCCGGGTGCCCGGGGGATATACGAACGGCTTTGCGAAGGTCTTCAATATCCTCGTTCGACCATTCGTATGCCTCCTCGGAGCGGGAATTCGCCCGCTCAACCAGCGCTTCCGGATGGTCCGGGTTTAATCGCAGTATCTCGTTGCAATCATTAATGGCCTGGCGGGCTCTCGCTAATTTTCGCAGAATCCTGGCCCGTTCCAACAAAGAATTTATATAATAGGCATCACGCGTATGCTCTGCCGCGGCGCAGGTAAAATAGTAAAGAGCCTGATCGTCGCCTCCCTTCTTCAGCCATGCCATACCCTGGATATATCGGGGTTTGGCAAGGTCTTCTCCCGTTGTGTAGTTCTGCATCAGTTTCGCCGACCGGGCGGAGAAACGGATAGCGTCGTCGTACTTGCCTTGTGCGAGTTTCACAGCCGCGATGCGGGATAGAATGATTGCCTTGTGTTTCGAACCTTCCCCCGGACGGAGTTGATTGTCAGCCGAAACCAGGCGGAAGGCTTCCTCGAAGTTTTCGATGGCCAGACCGTGTTTTTCCGTTTTGGCATATACGTCTCCCCGGAAAACCCACGCTTCCGTAAATTGTTTGTTTTGGAGAATGGCGTTGGTGTAGTCCGCCTCCGCATCCTTAAGTTTGTCTGCGCGGAAATGCTCGCGGGCCCTTGCGTAATATTCCCGGGCGGTCTTGAGGGATGGCTGTTTCTTCGTTTTTGTTGTTGAAGTTTTCAGGTTCATTATTGTCTCCTTCTTAATGTTCAACATTATTGTTATTGAATGTCCCGCCAAGGACGGAACAAACGGGATGCCGAAGCACCTGTTTTGTTATTTAGACATGTGAATCTTTTGGGCTCGGAGTATCGGCTCCGGTTGCGCTCTTGCGGTTCAGCCGCCGTAGAAGGGGATTGCCCGCATGATTGCCCTTTTCGGCGGACGGGGCGGAAATATCCCTTCCCGCCCCGTCCACCCGTTGAACCTGATGGGCAAAAAACACCCCGGCAAATCACGGGAAATGCCGGGGTGTCCTTTGGGTTGGTCTGCAGACGATGGTCATCAGGCCCCGGTTCCGACGCGATCTCAAGCTTTTTTCCGGGAAAACCGGGAACTTACATGGTTTTGAGGGGATTTTCGGCGATATGCGCGGGGTTTCAGGAGATTTAAAAAACCGCGGAAAGCGGCGGTTTTTTTCGAATCGGGCGGAATTTCGGGCGGAAACGTCCGGAATACCCGGAATTTCACCGATTCGCGAATCGGCCGAATCACCCACCTAGCCCCAATCACTCATAGGAGGAGGATGAGGAGTTGGTCGTGCGCCGATTGGACAATGTTCTTGCGCTTCTATCTCATTAGTCGCACCCGCAAAAATCCCCGGAAAGCGCATGAACGAGGATGGTTTTCTTCAAGTTTGCCGGGGAGCACGGGGTGAACCTTGTTCCGAAATCGGAGTTTTTGCGGATGTCCCCCTAACCGGCGCGCGCCGGAATGCAACCCGAACAGGCTGAAGGCAACCGCAGCGGCCGGATCGAAGAAGTTGGACGTGCCGACGAAGGCGGCGGGCGGGGCAGTGGTGAATGGCACACGCCGGAGATATGCCCGGCCATGGGCGATGGCGAATATGCCGCAACTCCGGACAAGCAGCGGTAAGGCAATCATGCCGATTGCCAAAGGTTTATCAATGATGGTCTGTGCCTGAAAACCAAACAGCAGCACAACGGTTGCCAATAATAATATGGCAGGGGAACATAAGCGGGCGCATAGAGGCCGAAAACCCGAAAACACGGCTCTTCCCGAAAATTCTTGCTGTTTTTTTGGAAATCATCTAGAATGCCCGCTACAGGATGTCTTAAGGCATCAATGCAGTTTGATTTTTTGTAGAAGGAGATTTTTCCAATGCGTCTATTCCGTCTTGCCACTTTTGCATTGTCCATGGCTCTGGTACTTCCGTTTGGGTCATCGGCAATTGCAACAATATCGGATACCCCCCCCCCCCCC
>JAPOUT010000112.1 GCA_026708545.1 Hyphomicrobiales bacterium | reverse complement strand
CGGTGATGTCGGCGATGTCGACAGTTTTGAAAGAGCCTCGTCCAGGTGCGGCATGTCGGCGGCGTGCGCCAAACGAACCAGCAGCATTTCCATCGCGGCTATCGGCTTTGACGCCATGCGCGTCTCCGACATTCCCTTCAGAAGCATCTGCCAAACGCGGTTGAGGTCGCGCAGAGAGAGTTTTTCCACGCGGTCGCGCGCCCATGCTTCGCCCTGCGCGCCAAAGGACATTGAGGCGAGAATTTTCTCGCCCGCCTCGGGAGCCAGGCGCAGCCGCGTCAGCCAATGCGCAAGATCGGCAAGATCGGCGAGTATCGCCATCGGCTCGGCGCCGACATCGTACAGCCCGCGTCCGATGTCGATGGCCTCCTTTGCCTTGCCCTCCATCAACGCATCGAACATGTCGCACACGCGCATCTGGTCGGCAAGGCCGAGCATGTCGCGCACCACATCCTCTTCGACTTTCTCGGCGCCCTGCGCAATCGCCTGGTCCAGCAGCGAGAGAGCGTCGCGGGCGGAACCGTCGGCGGCGCGCGCAAGCATCGAAAGCGCGCCCGGCGAGAGCGTGATCTTTTCCTTGCCGGCGACGCCTTCCAATAATTTCGTCATATCCTCCGCATCCAGGCGGCGCAAGTCAAAACGCTGGCAGCGCGACAATATCGTCACCGGAACCTTGCGAATCTCGGTCGTTGCAAAAATAAACTTCACATGCCCCGGCGGCTCTTCCAGTGTCTTCAGCAAGCCGTTGAAGGCCGCCGTCGAGAGCATGTGCACCTCGTCGATGATGTAGACTTTATAACGTGCCGACGTCGGCGCATATTGCAGGCTATCGATAATCTCGCGAACGTCCGCTATCCCCGTGTGCGATGCCGCGTCCATCTCCATCACGTCCATGTGGCGCGATTCCATAATGTCGGCACAGTGGCGTCCCTCGCCCTCCCAAACCAGCGAAGGCTTGTCGCATGAGTCGCTCTCGTAGTTCAGCGCCCGGGCAAGCAGCCGTGCCGTCGTCGTCTTGCCGATGCCGCGCACCCCGGTCAACATAAACGCATGAGCGATTCTTCCCATCTCAAACGCGTTTGAGAGCGTGCGCACCATCGCCTCCTGGCCTATCAAATCATCGAAACAGGCCGGCCGGTAGCGCCGCGCCAGGACCCTGTAAGCGCCCGCTTCGGTATTCGTCGGTGAATCTTTCGGCATCCGTAATCCTCCAAAATCGCAGGAGACCGCCGCCAACCCGCGCACGTCCCGCCCCGGCTGCTTTCTCTCGAACCTGACCTGGTAGGCAAAACAACGCGTCTGCCGACGGTCTCCCGCCCCAGTATACCACTCCTGCGGCCCTATAGGAAATCTTGCCATGACCGCTCCGCCGTGCTATACATCCCGAACCAACCGAATACATTAGGAATCCAAGGAGAAACCCTTATGGCACGCGTAACCGTTGAAGACTGCATCGAACAAGTCACCAACCGCTTCGAACTCGTGATGCTTGCGGTGCAGCGCTCGCGCGACATCACCGCAGGCGCCCGCCCGTCCATCCCGCGCGACGGCGACAAAAATCCCGTTATTGCCCTGCGCGAAATCGCCGAAAGCTCCATCGAGCAGGAGCCCCTGTGGGAGGAACTCACCAATTACTTCCGCACTTCCGAGGCGGCGGCGTCCGCGGCGGCCGACAGCGCGCCCGAGGCCCTTCTCTCCGCATCCCCCGGAGGCGGGAGCAAAAACGCCCCCGCTGAAGCCGATGCCAAGGCGGACAAAAAAGACTCCGATTCCGACTCCTCTGACGACGCCACGGACGAAACCGAGGGCGAGCAGTGGAGCGAAGAAGACATGCTTCGAGCCCTTCAGGAAATGCAGGGCGAACCGTCTCCCTAACCATTCACCTGCGCGCTCGAGCCTCGAGCCAATCCATCCGAGGGCAACCCACATGATCAGGCAGGGCGAACTCCTCGAGCAGGTTCACGCATACAATCCCGGCGCCGACGACAAACTTCTCCAGCGCGCGTACGATTACGGCGAGCGTATGCACGGGGACCAGAAACGGGTCTCCGGCGAGCCCTATTTCTCGCATCCGGTTGCGGTCGCCAACATCCTCACCGGCCTGCGCGGCGACCTGGCCACCATCGTCACCGCCCTCCTCCACGACACAATCGAAGACACCGAGGCAACCTACGAAGAAATCCAGCAACTCTTCGGTGAAGAGGTCGCAACCCTTGTCAACGGCGTAACCAAGCTCACACGCCTCGAACTCTCTTCCGAAGATTCCGCGCAGGCGGAAAATTTCCGCAAACTCCTCATCGCAACCGCCAACGACGTTCGCGTGCTGCTCGTCAAGCTTGCCGACAGAATGCACAACATGCGAACGCTGAGCTGCCTTGAACCCGAATCGAAGCGCCTGCGAATCGCCCAGGAGACCATGGACATCTACGCCCCTCTTGCCGGCAGAATGGGCGTGCAGGGCTTCCGCGAAGAACTCGAAGACAGGGCTTTCCAATATCTCAACCCCGAAGCCCATGACGCCTTAAAGGAGCGGCTGCAGGGAATCCGGGACGAAAGCGGCCAGACCATCCACGCCATCACCCGGCAGCTTCAGAATCACTTTGCCGAGGCAGACATCAACGCAACCGTCAGTTCCCGCGAGAAAGGGCTCTACGCCATCTGGAAAAAGATGGAGCGCAAATCCATTTCACTGGAGCAGCTCTGCGACATCACCGGCTTCCGCATCATCGTCTCCGCCGTTGAAGAATGCTATCGCGCGCTCGGCATTATCCATTGCACCTGGCAGAGCGTCCCCGGCCGCTTCAAAGACTACATCTCCACGCCCAAGGCCAACGGCTACCAGTCAATTCAAACAACCGTCATCGGCCCCGAACGCCAGCGCATCGAACTGCAAATCCGGACGCGCGACATGCATCAAATTGCCGAATACGGCATTGCGGCGCACTGGGCCTACAAGGAAAACGCGAACACCGCGCTCGCCAAAAACATGACGAAACAATTCGGGCTGCTGCGGCAGCTCGTTGAAATGCTCAAGCGCGACGAAACCCCCGAGGAATTTCTCGAACACACCAAGCTCGAGCTCTTCCAGGACCAGGTTTTTTGCTTCACGCCGAAAGGCAGGCTGATCGCCCTGCCGCAAGGCGCGACGCCCCTCGATTTCGCCTACGCCGTCCACACGAGAATCGGCGATACCTGCGTCGGCTGCCGCATCAACGGACGGCACATGCCGCTGCGCCAGACGCTCCAAAACGGCGACGAGGTTGAAATCATCCGCTCGCGCGCGCAGGCGCCCATGCGCATGTGGGAGAAAATCGTCAAAACCGGCAAGGCGCGTTCCGCCATCCGCCGCGCCTTGCGAAAACATCAAGACGAAGAGGAAGTCTATCTCGGACGCCGCCTGCTCGAAGCTTTCTTCGAGCAAGCCGGACAACGCCTCTCCGACCAGCTCCTCGAGCGCGTGCTCGCAACCATGCGCAAGAGCAGCATCCGGGCGTTATGCGCGGCCGTCGGTCGCGGTGAAATCCCCGCCCCCAAGGTGCTCGACACCGTTTATCCGCAGACGGCGGGCAAGAGCGGCGGAAACAAATCCGAGCGGCAAGCGTCAATGCCCGCCATTCGCGGCGTCCGTCCCGGCATAACGACGCATTTCGCCGAGGGCGTCTTTCCGGTTCCCGGCGACCGCATCGTCGGCATTTTCACGCCCGGCGAGGGCGTCGTTATCTACCCTATCGATTCGCCAAAACTGCGCGCATTCGACAACCAGCCCGAACGATGGAACGACATCGAATGGGATACGCAAAACAATACCAATGCCGTGTTCGTCGCACGGCTGGAGATGGTGCAGCTCGATGAAATCGGCTCGTTGAACTCGATAACCTCGCTGATTGCCGACTACGGCGCAAACATCGTCAATCTCCGGCTGCAAAGAAACGAAAGCAGTTTTTGCGACGTGCAAGTCAATATTGAAGTCCGCGACCTGAAACATCTCAATAAGATATTTTCGGCGTTGCAGGGCCTCTCCGTCATCACGCAGCTGCGCAGGATCAGCGGGTAGGAATATGAATCAGCCAAACGACCGCCCTCCGATGACCGACAAGGAAGTTCTCGATGAATTTCGCGATGCGGACGCCCTGCTGGAAGGACATTTCGTTCTCTCCTCCGGACTGCATTCGAAACATTACCTCCAGTGCGCGAGAATAATGATGGACCCCCGGCGCAGCGAGAAACTGTGCAAGGCTCTGATAGCGAAGATTCACACGGAAACGGATGTTCGGCTGGACAAGCTGGACAGGCTTGTTTCGCCCGCGATGGGGGGAATTCTGGTCGGTTATGAAATGGGCCGCCAAACGGGGGTTTCCTCCGTGTTCCTGGAGCGCGTCAAAGGCGTTCTTGAGTTACGGCGCGGGTTTGACATCCCGAAGGGAGGCGATTGCCTGATCGTCGAAGACATCATCACCACCGGCAAATCGGCCAGGGAAACGATCGACGCCGTGAATGGTCTCGGAGGAAACGTTGTCGGCGTCGCCTGTTTGATTGACCGTTCCGGCGGGGCGGCGAAGTTCGATGAGGAATTCGTCCCCCTGGCCGAATTCTTCGTCGAAACCCACCCTCCCGACGCCCTGCCGCCCGAACTTGAAGCTATTGTTCCCGTACGCCCGGGAAGCCGCGTGCCTGCATGACTGCCAGGGAACGGACGTTCTCATTCTGGGGCGGATACCTGCGTAAATGGCTCTGGCCCCAGGCGGGATGGAAGCGGGTTCTCCAGCACGTCTGGAACCGCACGCGCAGACTCAAGGACACGCCCCATGCCATCGCCGCGGGATTCACCGCGGGCGTTGTTGTCTCCTTCACGCCGCTGATCGGCCTGCACGTGCTGTTGGCGTGTTTGCTTGCTTGGGTGTTACGCGGTAACATCATTGCTGCGCTCTTGGGCACACTGGCGGGCAACCCGGTGACCTTTCCCGCGATTTGGACGCTCATCTACCAGATTGGCGCCCGAATGTCGGGAACGCAAGCCACCGCCGAGTTCAACGCGCAAACCGTCCCGACCGTCGATGTCCTTTTCGAAGAACCGAACTGGAATCTCGTCGATGTTATAGCCACGATGGTGTTGGGTTCGGTGCCTGTGTGTCTGTCGCTCGCGATACTCATCTATCCGACGGCAAGATGGTCGGTAGGGGTCTACCAGCACAAACGGCAACAACAACGTGAACGAAGACGAACCAGGAAAAAACTATGAATATACAAAAACCAGACTGGAGCAAGGGACTTTTTGAAATTATTACGACGCTGTTCTGGGCGTTATTGATTGCGGTGGTGTTTCGAACCTTTCTCTTCCAGCCTTTCTACATCCCCTCGGGATCGATGCTGCCGAACTTGTGGGTGGGCGACTATGTGTTTGTGTCAAAATACTCGTACGGCTATTCGAGATTTTCGTTTCCGCTCGCCCCCAACTGGTTCGAAGGGCGCTATGCGGTTCTCTCGGAGCCGCAGCGCGGCGACATCGCCGTGTTTCGACTTCCCCGCGACGAAGGCGTCGACTACATCAAGCGCATCATCGGACTTCCGGGCGATCAGATTCAGATACTCGCGGGCCAGGTCTACATCAACGACCAGCCCATGCGGCTTGACCGCATCGAAGACTTCGTCATCGGAGACGCCTTCGGGCGCACCCGGAGCATCGCGCGTTACCGGGAAACTCTCGACAACGCCGCCAACCACGAGATTCTCAAGGAGGCCCCGCTTTCGCAGACGGATTCACCGCGGGTGTACAAGGTTCCCGAGGGGCATTACTTCGTGATGGGCGACAACCGCGACAATTCCACCGACTCGCGCTATTCGAACATCATCGGCTACATTCCCGAGGAAAATCTCATCGGCAAGGCCGAGATCATCTTTTTCTCAATGGATACCGGAACGGCGCTATGGCGCTTCTGGGAGTGGGGCGAGGCCGTCCGCTGGAACCGCATCTGGGCGAGTCTTGAAGACGATTAAGATGGCGCAGACAGACGACGGCCTCGACTCGTTGCAGGAGCGAATTGGTTGGCGTTTCGGGAATATCTCGCTGTTGCGACGCGCTCTCACGCACAGGAGCGCCTCCCCGAAAGTCGGACACAACAACGAGCGCCTGGAATTTCTCGGCGACCGCGTTCTTGGACTCCTCACCGCCGATACGCTCTACCGGAACACCGAAGAGTTCAGCGAAGGCGAACTCGCCCTGCGTCTCAACGCTTTCGTGCAGCGAAGCAATTGCTCGAAGATCGCCGAGGCATGGAATCTGTGGGAGCATGTCATCCTGGGACGCTCGGAGCGGCTCGGCGCATCGGAGCGCGCGCGGGAAAATATTCTTGCCGATGCCTTCGAAGCGGTGCTGGGCGCGGTGTTTCTTGACGGCGGCCTGGGCGCGGCGCGCGCAATCATCGAAAAACGATGCCTGCACTTTCTTGAAACGTCCGGCACCGATTTACTCGATCCGAAAACGGAATTGCAAGAATGGCTGCACAAGCAGGGCGCATCATCACCGGTCTATCGCGAATTGAAACGGCGCGGCTCCGTCCATGCGCCGGTGTTCACCATCGAGGTTGATGCCGGCGATGCGGGAAATGCGCGCGCCGAAGGGACAAGCAAGCGTCGCGCCGAACGCAAAGCGGCGCACAATCTTCTGCTCGCCGTGGGAGCGCGCCAGGCGCAAGAATAATCCATGCAGCATTGCGCCATTGTCGGAATTCTCGGTGCGCCGAACGCAGGAAAATCAACCTTGCTCAACCAGCTCGCCGGGCGCAAACGCGCCATTGTCACCCATAAGGCAAATACGACGATCGAGCCCATCCGCGCGATCGTCAACGATGGCGGCACGCAGTTGCTTCTAATTGACACGCCGGGAATCCTGTCCTCGCGCAAGCGCGATGAAGCGGGAGACCCGAAGAGTCTCGCCAACGCCCTCGAGGACGCCGACGTGTTCCTGTTGATGGTCGATGCCGCGCGCTCGGGCGGCGAGATGCGCCGGGGCAGCCTCGAAACAAGCGCGTTCTTTCAACCCCTGATCAAGGAAGCCGCGGAAATTCGCCGAGGCGGCAGCGAAGGCGCCAAACTCTGCCTTGTGCTCAACAAGATCGACCTCCTTGCCAAGGAAAGCCTCCTCGAGCTTACGGTGTTGTGGAACCGGCACATGAATTTCGATGAAACTTTTTTCATCTCGGCAACGCAGGGAGACGGCATCAAGGACGTATTGGGCTATCTCGCGAAGCAGGCGCCTCCGGGCCCGTGGCTCTATCCCGACGGCGTGGAAGACAGCGAACAGGAGCGCCATCTCGCAAGCGAGATCACCCGCGAGAAACTTTTGCTGCGGCTTCACCAGGAAATTCCCTACGAAGCGAGCGTCGCACAAGAGCGCTGGGAGCGGCGGAAGGACGGCGCCCTGCACATTGAACAGATGATTTACGTCCGGCGCGAACAGCATCGCAAGATCATTCTTGGAAAAAACGGAAGCGTGATACGGGATGTCTCAACGTCGGCGCGCTTCGAAATGGAGGAAGTATTCGGCTGCCGCGTGCATTTGTTTTTACGGGTGAAGTTGCGCGAGCGCGGCGGCGTGAAGTCTTAGACGATGGAGTGGCGGGACTGCGGGATTGTTTTATCGGTTCGTCCGCATGGCGAGAGCAGTGCGTTGCTGGAGTTGCTGACGCACGGGCACGGAAGGCATATGGGATTGGTTCGGGGGGGCCGTTCGCGGCGGCTGCGCGCAAGCTTGCAGCCGGGAAATTCGCTCGATGTCGTTTGGCGGGCGCGTTTGGAGGAGCATCTCGGCGTATGGAGCGTCGAATTGCGGGAGTCCCGTGCGGCGTTGCTGATGGCACAGGAATTGTCCCTGACGGCGATGATGTCCGCGGCGGGAGTTTGCCGTTTGCTGCCGGAGCGGGATGTTTGCCGGGCGGTTTATGACGGTTTGGAGAATTTGCTGGGCGGAATTGTTGCGGGGGACTTGGATTGCTGGGCCCGTTATGTTTCGTGGGAGTTGGAACTGCTGCGGGAGCTGGGTTACGGGCTGGACGGAAAGGTTAATGTCGAAGATGTCGTTGCGGGCCTGCATTTAAGCGGGGAGCGCCTGGAAAGGCACGGGGAGTCAAAACTGCCGCGGGCGAGATTGCGGCTGGAAGAGTTGCTGCGGCGGCGGCTGGAAAATTC
>JAPOUT010000074.1 GCA_026708545.1 Hyphomicrobiales bacterium | reverse complement strand
CGACGTACACGGTTTTGCAGACCGCTACATAACCACTCTGTCATCGGGCCCTGTTTGGTAAAAGGATGGATAAGGTCTATGATGGCGCAAGAGCATCGAATAAGCAAGAGGAAAGAAGATGGTTGAGATGGATTTTGGAGAAGCGCGTTATCACATGGCGGAGTGCCAGATACGCCCGGATCGCGTCCGGGACGAGCGCATCTTGGGAGCGTTTGCCACGATAGAGCGCGAGCGCTTTGTTCCCGAGACGATGCGCATGTGCGCCTACGCGGACATGGAGATTTCTTTGGCATCAGAGACAACGGGCGTTCGGCGCGTGTTGCTGTCGCCGAGAGTTTTGGCGCGGCTGGCAGATATCGCCGACATCGAGTCAACGCACACGGTTCTCGATGTGGGTTGCGGCAGCGGTTATTCGAGTGCCGTATTGGGGAGGAGCGCGCAGTTGGTTGTCGCACTCGAAGAGGATGTCGCACTTGCCACATGGGCGGAGAAGTTGCTGCTCGAAGAAGAATGTGAGAACGTCTCCGTCGTGACAGGAGCTTTGTGTGAAGGTTATCCGAAGCAGGCGCCTTATGATGTGATTATGCTGGAAGGGTCGGTGCTAAATGCGCCGCAGGGTTTACTCGAGCAGCTGTCGCAAGGAGGGCGGTTGGTTTGTGTGCTAAGCGAAAACGTGCAAGGACGGGGCGGTTATTTCCTGCGTGAAGGCGACAGCTTTGCATGGTTTGATTGTTTTGATGCGGCGGCAACTCCCTTGCCGGGGTTTGCACCGATACCCTCGTTTCGGTTTGCAACATGAGAATAGCGTTTATTGCATTGGGGATACTGGTTGCGCCATTGTTAATCAATGCCGCGCGCGCGCAGACATTGGAGGAAGCTTTGATTTTGGGATATCTCTCCAATCCGACGTTGCTGAGCGAGCGCGCGAGCTTGCGCGCAACCGACGAGGATGCGGTGCAGGCATCGGCGGGGTGGCGGCCGGGTCTCTCGCTGGACGTCTCTTATGGGTACGAAGAAACACGCAATGAGCCGAGAAACGGCGAAGTTGTGAAGGAAGACCGGCAGCCGTTTGGGGGAGAATTGCAACTCTCGCAGAATATCTTTGAAGGCGGGCGCACTTTGAACAACGTGCTGCAGGCCGAGCAGCGAAGCGCCGCCGGACGTGCCCGTTTGGACGAAGTCGAGCAGCGGGTGTTTCTGCAGATCATAAATGCTTATTTTAATGTGGTGACGGCGCGTGATGTTGTTGCGCTGGGAAACAGGCGTGTTCGACTGTTGGAGCGCCAATTGCGCGCCGCTAAAGACCGCTTCGATGTCGGCGAGATAACGCGCACCGACGTCGCGCAGGCGCAAGCGAGGCTGGCGCGTTCACGGTCGAATTTAAGCCAGAGCGAGTACGAACTTGTTGCCGCCGAGGCGGAGTATACTCGTGTGGTCGGGCAGTCTCCCGAGGATTTGGAGCGCTCGACGGCGCTGCCGGATTTACCGGCGACGCAAGAGGAGGCGCTGATGTTGGCGTTGGAACATTCGCCGGAGTTGCGCGAGGCAAAATCGGATGCGAAAGCCGCAGGCTACGCCGTCTCGGCGGCGAAGGGAGCCTTTTTGCCCTCCATTGATGTCAGCGGGTCATACCGGTATAACCGCCCCGACTTTGAGAATACAAACCGTCAAGATGTCATTTCGGTGGGTGCGCGGGTAAGCGTGCCTTTGTATCAAAGAGGGGCTGTCTCCTCGCGGGTTCGTGCAGTTTTGGCAAGAGAGTCCGCGGCGCGGATGGACGTGGTTGCGAGCGATCGCAAGCTTCGAGCGGATGTTCGCGACGCATGGGAGGGGTTGCGCTCGGTTCGCGCCCGCGTCAAGGCGGACAAAACGCAAGTTACCGCAAACGGGATAGCCTTCAATGGCATCGAGCGTGAGGCGCAAGCGGGCTTGCGGACGGTTCTCGATGTTCTCGACGCGGAACAGGAACTGTTCGATTCGCGCGTTTCCTTGACCCGCAGCCGCCGTGACGAGTTCGTGGCCGCTTACCGGTTGCTCCAGGTGCTCGGTCGCATGAGAGCGGAGGATTTGGGTCTGCAAGGGGTGGATTTTTATGATGCGGAGTGGCATTATCAAGAGACGCAAAGCCGCTGGTTCGGTTATGGCGCAGGCAACGAATAGGAGTATTTGGCCATGGAAAACAAGAATCCGAGTATGCAGGAGATATTGTCCTCGATTCGCCGTATCATCGCCGAAGACAATGATGATTTCGGCACGGCACCGCGACAAACGGCGCGTGCGGAAGAGCCGTCTGAATCCGGCGGCGATGAAGAAGGTTTGTTGTCGGTAAAAGCGGAAAGCGAAGCCTCCGAAGCACTTGGCAAATTGCGCGAGAACGTCGTAACGCCGCATGGTGACGAAATAGCGCTGGATTCCTTGATCAGCGGCTTGGTGCGACCCTTGTTGCGCGAGTGGTTGGATGCCCATTTGCCGGAGATAATTGAGCGGTTGGTCCGTGAGGAGATTCGTCGTCTGGTCGAGCGCAACGGGAGCGATTGATGGCGTAGGTGGCGAGGCTCTCGTCAAATTTAAATTCCATGGAGAAGCATTTTGACCATCGGGCAGTGGAGCCCCGCGTCTATCAGGCGTGGGAGGACTCCGGCGTCTTCCGCGCGGGCGTTCACGTCGAAGGCGGAGACGGAGAGCCATTCTGCATTGTTTTGCCGCCGCCGAACGTTACCGGCAGTTTGCATATCGGGCACGCTCTGAATGTCACGCTCCAGGACATATTGACCCGCTGGAAGCGTATGAGTGGTTACGATGTCCTCTGGCAGCCGGGCATTGACCACGCCGGCATTGCGACACAGATGTTGGTCGAGCGTCGCCTCGACCAGGAGGAGGGGCTGTCGCGCCGCGACTTGGGGCGCGAGGCTTTCGTCGAGCGCGTCTGGCAGTGGAAAGCGGAGTCGGGTGACAAGATTCGCACGCAGATGCGCTCGCTGGGCGCATCGTGCGACTGGGAGCGTTCGCGCTTCACCATGGACGAGGGATTAAGTGCGGCGGTGTTGAAGACATTCGTGGAGCTCTATCGCGCGGGTTTGATTTACAAGGACAAGCGTCTGGTGAATTGGGATCCGGCGTTGCGCACGGCGATATCGGACCTGGAGGTCGTCGCAACGCCCCAGAAGATGTCGCTGTGGCATATCAAATACCCCCTCGAGGATAATGCCGGCCACATCACGATAGCGACGACACGTCCGGAGACGATGTTTGCGGACACGGCGATAGCGGTTCACCCGGAGGACGCGCGTTATACCGGTTTCGTCGGACGTTATGCACTCTTGCCTTTGCTCGGACGCCGTTTGCCGATTATTGCAGATGAATATGTTGATCCGGAGCAGGGTTCCGGCGCGTTGAAGGTGACGCCGGGGCATGATTTCAATGACTTTGAGATAGGACGCCGTCATGATTTGGAGTTGGTGAATATTTTTGACGAGGTTGCGTGTTTGAACGATATCGCGCCGGAGGCGTATCGCGGACTGGACCGTTATGCTGCACGCGAGAAATTGATTGCGGAACTGCAAACGCTCGATTTGATCGTCCAAATTGACGAGCGTGAAGGCGTTGTTCCCCATGGCGACCGTTCCGGCAGCGTTGTGGAACCGTACCTGACGGACCAATGGTATGCGGATGCGGGGAAGTTGGCGATGGAGGCGAAGCGTGTGGTGCGCGAGGGCGAAGTTTCCTTTGTGCCGAAGATTTGGGAGAAGACCTATTTTGACTGGATGGACAGGATAGAGCCGTGGTGTATTTCGAGGCAATTGTGGTGGGGTCACCGGATACCTGCATGGTACGGCCCGGACGGCGAGATTTTTGTTGCGCATGACGAGGAGGAAGCGATGGCGCTGGCGCGCGAACGCTATGGCGGTGCTTTCGATGGCAATCTGCGCCGCGACGAGGATGTTTTGGATACATGGTTTTCGTCGGCGCTGTGGCCGTTTTCGACGCTGGGCTGGCCCGATGAAACGGACGAGTTGAAGCGTTACTACCCGACCGATGTCTTGGTCACGAGTTTTGACATCATCTTCTTTTGGGTTGCTCGAATGCTGATGTTCGGAATGCACTTTCGAAAGCAGATACCTTTTCACGAGATTTACATTCACGCGCTTGTGCGCGACGAACGCGGACAGAAGATGTCGAAGTCGAAGGGAAACGTCCTGGACCCCCTTGAGACAATCAAGGACTACGGTGCCGATGCTTTGCGTTTTACGCTTGCTTCGCTGGCAACTCAAGGAAGGGACATCAAATTGTCGGAAGCCCGGATTAAAGGATATCGAAACTTTTCGACAAAGATATGGAACGCGGCCCGGTTTTGCGAAATGAACGAATGCCGTGAAGCCGAGGGTTTTGATCCCGCCTCGGTGAAAACGACTCTTAACCGCTGGGCCGTCGGCGAAATGGTTGCACTCGTCGAAAGGGTTGAAAAAGATCTGCAGGGATATCGCTTCAATGTAGCCGCGGAAGAGACATATGATTTTTTCTGGCATCAATTTTGCGACTGGTATTTGGAATTTGCCAAGAAAGAATTTCAAGGGGAATCGGCCGGCGAGACACGTGCTTGCATCTCTTGGTCGTTGAAGCAATTGCTGTTGCTGCTGCACCCTTTTATGCCGTACTTAACCGAAGAGATTCATGCGCGCAGGGGAGGGGGGAAACTGCTGGCTGCGAGCGCATTCCCGTGTTTGCCTTCTTCTTTGCGCAGTGAAGAAAGTTGCGCGCAGATGGAATTTGTTTTTCAATTGGTGAAGACAATTCGTTCGGTCAGGGGCTGGATGAATGCACCGGCATCGGCGCGAATCCCCACAACAATTTCTTTTCTCGGGGAGTTTCAAAGGGTATTTGACGAACATAGCGCCACGATTGAGAATTTGGGCATGGTGGCGTTCAGGGAATTGGATTCGGTAAAGGGGCTGCAGGGGGGGATTAATTTCTTGATTGGAGACGTGCAGTTGTGTTTGTTTCTAGGGGAAGTTATGGACACAATGGCGGAAGTGCCCCGGTTGAAAAACGTCTTTAAGAAGAAGGCGGAGGGTATTGCACGCCTTGAGGAGAAGTTCAAAGACGCGAAGTTCATTGAACACGCGCCGCAAGAGGTAAAAGCGGAAAACGAGCAGCGGCAGAAGAAATTAATGCAAGAGAAAGAAGAATTGGAAAAAATTCTGAAGTATCTTGGCATCGAAAATCCGGAAAAATAGTTTTATTTTCCCTTATGCCTGCACTAGAAACACCGCTCCCAATCCCAAAAATATAAAAAATCCCATGCTGTCGGTTATAAATGTCAGCACCACACTCGATCCCAGCGCCGGATCCCTCCCCATCGCATCCATCGATAACGGAATTACCACCCCGACCAGCGCCGCAACTCCAAGGTTGAGCGTGATGGCCGCCGCCATCACGAATCCGAGTCCGACATCGCCGTAGATTCCCACGAGCGCGGCCCCCATCACTCCGCCCCATATTAGTCCGTTGATAAGCGCAATGGAGAGTTCCTTTGCCGCGAGATAAGCAAGATTGGAGCGCGTAATACCCCCCATCGCCAAACCGCGAATGACAAGCGCAACGGTCTGGTTGCCTGTATTGCCCGCAATGCTCGCTACAATCGGCATCAATGTCGCCAGCACGACCAGCGCTTGAATATTCTCCTCGAAAAGGCCAATGACGCGCGAGGCAACAAATGCGGTGAGCAAATTAAGACTCAGCCAAAGCCATCGGCGCCG
The DNA here is from genome assembly GCA_026708545.1 of Hyphomicrobiales bacterium. Classification (GTDB taxonomy): domain Bacteria; phylum Pseudomonadota; class Alphaproteobacteria; order JAPOUT01; family JAPOUT01; genus JAPOUT01. The sequence goes on along the minus strand of JAPOUT010000074.1, from coordinate 2,496 downwards.
CGCGCTTTCCCAGACGCGTCCGAATAGGTCTTCGTCGCTGCGTAAACCTTCGCGAAAGAAGGCGTTTTCTTCACTCATTTCGCGCAAGGAGTCGACGACTTCTTCGACCGCCATGCGTCCAACCAGCCTGCCGTCGCGATTGATAACCGGCGCGCAAACGAGATCATCGCGCTCGAACAAGGCGGCCGCATCTTCAAGGGTTTCCCGAGCGCGCAGGCGGGGCGGGTCCCTGTCCGTCAACGCGGCAATGGGCGTGTCTGGCATTGCAACCAACAAGTCGTTTACGCGCACAACGCCGATAAGCGCGCCGTGCGCGTCGGTGACGAACAGTTGATCTGTTTGTTCGGGGAAACTCGGCCGCTTGCGAATGTCTTCAAGGGCGTCGTTGACGGTTGCACTTTCCAAACTGACAAGCATGTCCGAGCGCATGACGCGACCGACGCTGTCTTCGCTATACGCAATCGCGGATTCGAAGCGTTTGCGTTCTTCCTGTGAAAGTCCGGCGACAAGGCTTTCCTGGATGTCGTCGGGAAAAAGCTCAAAGGCGTCGCTCATCTGCTCGATGTTCATTGCAGAGCCGATGCGGCCGAGTCGCTCGTCCGGCGTTTTGTGCACGAGGTCGGAAGCGATAAGGTCCGGGAGTTCGTCGAGGACTTCGGCGGCGAGTCCATCGTCTATCCGCGTCCATATTTCGATGCGTTGCGCGGCAGGGATGGTTTCGAGCAGGTGGGAGATTTCGGCGCCGTCGAGCATGGCGAGCGTTGAGTTTAACGCACCGACGTCAATGTCGTCGGCATCAAGCAGGATGCGCGCCGGCTCAAGGCGCGCGCGCAACAACGCTTCGGATGTTTGTGCTCTTTCCATGCGTGCGGGACTCTCGTAGAAACGGTTGTCTTTATGCTAGTATGCGACAGGACCGGGCGAGATGCAAAACGCTCCGGTTTTTTGGCGGGTGTGGTGTGCGGGCGAGGCATTATGTGATGGTTGATTCGAACAATTCCGTTCCTCCTTCAAGCAAATCGGTGATGTGGCGCTCTGCGACCGCCCTGATTGCCTCGATAACGGCATCGGGTGCGAGCATCGGGATGATTATTCCTTTGCTGGCGGTTTCGATGGAGCGCATGGATATTTCCAGCACCGTTATCGGCTTGAACTCCGCCATGCCGCCGATGGCGTCGTTATTGGTAACGCCTTTCATTCCGCGGTTGCTGCCGCTGATACCGGCGCGGTTGTTTCTACCGGGATGCTTGTGCCTGTCGATTTGCTGCGTGTTGTTATACGGGATCTTCCCGAATGTTTGGTTTTGGTTTCCGTTGCGTTTTCTAAACGGCATAGCCATTGGCGGTTTGTTCGTGGTTTCGGAAGTGTGGCTCAATGTCATCGCCGAGGAACGCTGGCGTGGTCGATTGATAGGAGTTTATGCGAGCTTTTTTGCACTTGGCTTTGCGATTGGCCCCATCCTGTTTCGCTTTACCGGACTGGACGGCTTCCTTCCCTACCTGGCAATATGCGGCGTTTTGTCCCTGGCGTTTCCGCCGTTGTTGTTGATACCGCGCGAATCCCCCAAAGAATTGCTTGCGCGTCCGACGATGGCAATGTTCCGCCTGTTGCATATCGCGCCTGCCGCATTGATGGCGGTGTTTGTGTTCGGCATGTTGGAGGCGAAGATGTTGGCGCTGCTTTCGATATATGCGCTGCGGACGGGTCTCGATGAATACACAAGCATCCTGACGATAACGGTATTCGCCGCCGGAAACGTTCTTTGGCCTCTGCCGATAGGCATGCTGGCGGATATGATCGACAGACGCGTGGTGTTGTTGCTGTGCGCGTTGGGCGGATTGGCAAGCGCGGTGATGCTGCCATTCATCATTGCCACGCCGGAGATTTTCTTTCCCCTGCTGTTTTTATTCGGCGGAATAGTCTCGGGCCTCTATACCGTCGGATTGACGCTCGTCGGGCAACGCTTTCGCGGTGCAAACATCACGGCGGCAAACGCACTGTTTTTGGTCCTCTACAGCCTCGGATCGTTGTCAGGCCCGATAGTCGGGGGCGTTTCGATGGATATCTGGAATCCGCACGGGTTGGCGGTCTCAATGATTGTGCTCTCGGGGGCGTATGCGCTCTTCCTCGCATGGCGAATGCTGTCCGGTCGATAGGCTTGCCGTTCGGGCTTACTACTGCTAGTATGCGCCCTGGATATCTCAAACAGAGGACAGACCTATGGCAAAGCCAGCGACCATCAAAATCAAGCTCGAAAGCAGTGCAGGCACGGGCTACTTCTATGTCACGAAAAAGAACTCGCGTACCATGACCGAGAAGATGACTGTGCGCAAATACGACCCCATCGCGCGCAAGCACGTCGAATTCAAAGAGGGCAAGATTAAATAGCGTCCGTCGGGGCGATAGGGAGAGATGGCCGAGTGGTCGAAGGCGCTCCCCTGCTAAGGGAGTAACGGTTCACGCCGTTCGTGGGTTCGAATCCCACTCTCTCCGCCA
>JAPOUT010000121.1 GCA_026708545.1 Hyphomicrobiales bacterium | reverse complement strand
CGTCATCCTCTTTTTTCCATTTCCCTTCAATCCAATCGTTGATTACCGATTCTTTCCATCCCTTTGTTTTCTTCCCGGTGATAGGTTGTTGTTTAGGAAATCGCCCGTCAGCTATCAGTTTATAGATGTGGGACTTGCTAATACCGACACGCCTTGGCAGGTCCTTCATCCTGAGTATGCGTTCTTCGGGAGCGGGCGGTTGTTTATCTATGGGAGCGTTATCGATTGTTTTCGAAGAATCTGCGTCTGAATCTTCCCGCTCTTTTTTCAGGCTCTTTCCTTTGCGTTCAGTAGTAGAGGGAGCATCTTTTTCTCTAATGCGGTGTTCTTTTTCAAATCGCAACACTTCCTCGAGGGAGATGATAATATCTTCCAATCTCGGTTTTGGAACAGAAACAATTTGAACCGCGCCAGTAAATCTTGTTATTTTGACTGGAAAAAGAGTATTGTTTTCTAAATCACGGAAGCATGTTCTCCAATCAGCACGGTCCTTTGAAAAAAGACGCTCTCCAAATACAGTATACGTAGATTGATTGACAACATCACTTGGGTCGGACAACGGCATGTAAAGGTAATCCGGGCAGTCAATAATTCTTGATGTTTCGAATTCATCCCAACTGTCCGCCTTTATCTCGTTCAACTCTGTTATCACCTCAATGATGCTTTGATCGGCAGGGCACACGATGAAGCGTAAATCGTGCAAATAACTATAATCTGGTCCGGAAGTGTCAAATCCTTCTTTCAGTTGTCCATTCTTGATATAGCGGTCAATGAGGGATATGTCGCAATTCCACCGCTTGGCTAACTCCTTCCTTGTAAATGTTTTTGGGTCGGGTAATTTTAGGTCTGTTGTCATGGAACTCTATCCTGCATTTGCCGCTGCTTTTGCTTTTAGGTCATCCAAATAGTTGCTCCATTTTTGCATCATCTTTACGCGTTCTTTCAAATGCTTCGTGCGATTGTATGCGCGACCGAGGGGGTCTTTTACTACGTGGGCTAACTGCTGTTCTATCCAATCCGGACGATAACCGAGTTCTTCATCTATCAATGTTCTAGCCATCGCCCTAAACCCGTGTCCTGTCATTTTGTCTTTTGTGTATCCCATAGTTCGAAGAGCTACAAGGACAGCATTTTCGCTCATTGGACGAGTTGTCGATCGTGCGCTTGGAAAGACATAGCGATAATTACCCGTGATGAGACGAATTTCACGCAGGATAGCCAGAGATTGACGGGAGAGGGGCACGATATGATCATTCCGCATCTTCATCTTCTCGGCATCAATGCACCAAAGTGATTTGTCAAAATCAATCTCACTCCATTCAGCTTTCCGTAATTCTCCCGGTCTGGCGAAAACGTGAGGCGCAAGACGCAAGGCACAACACACCTCAGGCGAACCTTCGTAACCATCAATAGCCAGCATCAATCGTCCAACCTCTTTCGGGTCGATAATGGCTGCCATGTGCTTCTTTTGTGCCGTTGTCAATGCTCCTCGCAGGTCGAATGTTATATCACGCTCGGCTTGCCCCGTTGCCACGGCAAAGCGGAACACCTGCCCTGCGATTTGCTTCATGGTATGGGCGGTAGTGAATTTGCCTTCCGATTCGGTTTTGCGAAGCACTTTCAGCAAAATTGGCGGAGTTATTTTCCTGATAGGAAGATTGCCGATCCAAGGATGGAGTTTTCTCTCCAACATACGCACGACCTTCACCTGATAGCCCTTGGTCCATTTGTTTTTTTGAGAGTTAAACCATGCTTTCGATACTATCTCGAAAGTATTTTGGTCGCTTTCTGCTTTTTGAAATTTGTCAATTTTTCGTTGTTCGTTTGGGTCTATACCTTTTATGAGTAGTTCCCGCGCCTCCTCTCTCTGCCTACGGGCATCTTTCAACGAAACTTCGGGGTAGAGGCGGAATGATATAGCGTTTTCTTTTCCGGCAAATCGGTATCTAAAAAGCCAACGTTTATTACCCGTTGTAGGCACCACTAGATACAAACCTCGCCCGTCAGGTAGCCGGTAGGTTTTTGAACCTGGCTTGGCATTTCGTACGGCTGAATCAGTCAACTTCATGGGACAACTCCGCGATTCTAAAAATGTGGGTAACAACGTTACCGACTCTCGTGTTACCCGCAGAGTAACCCACAATTCTCCAATACGTCAATGGACTATATGAGACACTATGAGACAAATTTTTCGCCATTTTAGGCGATAAATCGTCTGTCACTAGACATCCCCGGACGTTAGAAAACAGGGGGATGGTCGGAGTGGCAGGATTCGAACCTGCGGCCTCCTCGTCCCGAACGAGGCGCGCTACCAGGCTGCGCTACACTCCGATGTTGGCATCCGTGCGATGATAGTATAGAGCAAACCTTAAAATATGCTATGCTTTGAACATGAAACTTTCTTTTCTCGGACTCGGTGTGATGGGCTTCCCGATGGCGGGGCATTTGGCGCGCGGCGGCCACGAGGTGTGCGTGTATAACCGCACCGCGGCAAAAGCCGCGAAATGGGTCGAGACATATGGCGGCACGAGCGCATCCACGCCGAAAGAAGCCGCCGCCGATTCCGAAATCGTGTTCGCCTGCGTCGGCGGCGACGACGATGTCCGGGAAATCGCCCTGGGGGAAAACGGCGCACTGGACTCGATGAAGAAAAGCGCAATCTTCGTTGACCACACCACCGCATCGGCACGACTTGCCCGGGAACTTCACGCGCAGGCAGGTGAACGCGGTCTCGGTTTTTTGGATGCACCCGTCTCCGGAGGACAAGCAGGAGCGGAAAACGGAACCCTTACCATTATGCTCGGCGGGGATGCCGATACTTTCACAAAGGTCGAACCGGTGTTGCAATGCTACGCGCAAGCAGCGCGCTTAATGGGCGAAGCCGGATGCGGGCAGTTGACGAAGATGGTTAATCAAATCTGCATTGCCGGATTGGTGCAAGGCCTCGCCGAGGGCATCCACTTCGGCAAGCACGCAGGATTGGACATCGGTGCGGTAATGTCGGTGATTGACAAGGGCGCGGCTTCCTCGTGGCAGATGTCCAACCGCTCGTCAACGATGACGGAAGGCAAGTTCGACTTTGGTTTTGCGATAGATTGGATGCGCAAAGATTTGGGGTTTTGCCTTGACGAAGCCAAACGAAACGGCGCAAGCCTGCCGATAACTGCCTTGGTAGATCAATTTTACGCCGAACTTCAATCGATGGGCGGCGGCCGTTGGGACAGCTCCGCCCTGATCGCGCGCCTTGAGGCATCGGAAAAGAAACGATAAAACAGCCTCGTGATTCGTTTAGGAGGTTCTTATGTCTAACGACAATCCCCAGACTGCCAAGGAATATTTTGAAAGAGGTAACAAGCGTTTTAATGATGGCGACTACGATAATGCTATCGCTGACTTTGATGAGGCTATTCGCTTAAATCCGGATTTTGCAGCGGCTTGGAGTAGCCGAGGTGCGGCATGGGGAATGAAGGAGGAATTTGATAAAACCATAAACGATCTAAACGAAGCTATTCGCCTAAATCCAGGTAATGCTTCTGCCTGGTCTAACCGAGGCAGCGCTTGGAGCGGAAAAGGCGAACAGGACAAAGCCATTGACGATATAAATGAAGCCATTCGCCTAAACTCTGAAGATGCTATCGCTTGGATGAATCGAGGTATCGCTTGGGTCGAAAAAAACGAACAGAACAAAGCTATTGACGATCTGAATGAAGCCGTTCGCTTAGGTCCGAATCTTGCAGAAGTTTGGAGCAACCGAAGTGTTGTTTGGAGCAGAAAAGGAGAATATGAAAAAGCCATTGATGATCTAAAGGAAGCTATTCGCTTAAATCCAAAGTCTGCAGATGCTTGGAACAATCGAGGTAACGCCCGGTACGCAAAAGGCGAATACGAAAAAGCCCTGGCCGATTGTGAAGAAGCGCTTCGCTTAAATCCAAACCATCGAAATGCCATTCATAACAGAGCGCTTATTTTAGCGGCACAATTCTACAAAACAGAACGCAACGAAATTCCTACTGAACAATCCACAAAAAACACAAACGAATCTCTCAAAGAAACGGTCGATGGCATGCCTTTGCCCAAAAAATCTCAAAACATAGCGATTTTTCTTTTGTGGGGTTTTCTTCTGGGATGGATTGGTGTTTTCATATTTGTCTTCTGGCTTGATGTTTGCGGTCAGGACAATCTTTGCGATGCAGAAATAGACCCATATTTATTTCTCCCTTTGTTGCCGGCTTTCACAATGACGTCGTTGCTTGTCTCTCCGCTGGTGTGGTTACATCTGCGAGAACGCGACAGAGCGATTATAGAGAGGCACATGCATGACCCAAAGATCCGGACCCCTTATCTTATAAGTTTGATGAAAAGTGATTTGAAGATGGCTTTGAAATCCCCCGGAGGACAACAGGAATGAACACCGAATTATTCGCCCGCGACATCGGAGTTGCAGAATTCGACAACATCGAAGAGATGCTCGAGCGTCTGGATCCGTCTTATCCCGTCTTTTGCTTCTGGCCCGAGACTCTCGGCGCGCGGGCCCGCAAGTTTGTCGAGAGCTTCCCGGGACGCTCGCTGTATGCCGTCAAGTGCAACCCGCATGCAAGCGTCCTGGATTCGCTCTACCACGGCGGCGTGCGCCACTTCGATACCGCGTCCTTGAGCGAAATAGCCGCAGTCGCCGAGCGATTCGATGATGTTAACTGCTATTTCAACCACCCGGTAAAAGTGCGGGCGCATATCGAGAGCGCATGCAAAATCTACGGCGTTAATGATTTCGTCGTCGACCACCCGAACGAATTACGCAAGGTCCTCGATATCGTTCCCGCCGATGCCGTCATACAAGTACGCCTGCTTGTCCCGTCCGAACACGCCGTCTATGAGTTCTCCGAAAAATTCGGGGCAAAAGAGGAAACGGCGGTCAAATTGCTTCAAGCCATTGAGGCGTCCGGACGCAAACCGGCCGTTTCTTTCCATGTCGGGTCGCAATGCATTGATGTAATCAGTTATGAAAAAGCACTGCGATTGGTCGCAAAGGTGCTGTCGATCGCCGGCGTTGCACCGGAATACATCAATGTCGGTGGTGGCTTCCCGTCCTATTACCGCGAGGGTGTCCCGCCGTTGGATACCTACTTTTCCACTATAACGACAACGGCAAAGTCTTTGGGCTTGGAGAATGTCGAGTTTTTGTGCGAACCCGGACGCGCACTGGTCGCCGACGGCTGCGGATTGGTGGTACAGGTGCAACATCGCGCCGATGACGCTCTCTACATCAACGACGGCGTCTACGGCTGCTTGATCGAGTGCACTTCGAGACAAACAGTGTCGCCGGCGCGGGGACTTGGGCGCAGACGCACCCTGTCGAAGGAGATGCGCGACTTCCGCCTGTTCGGACCGACTTGCGATCCGTTGGACCAATTCCGTTACCCTTTCAAACTCCCCGCCGACATGGAAGAGGGCGACTGGATAGAACTGGGGGTGCTGGGAGCGTATTCGGTTGCTCTGGATACGCGTTTTAACGGATTCGGCGTGGATGCAAGTATCGCGCTACGCGGGCGTTCAACCTACGATTTTGACGGCAACGAGCATGTTGCCGGACGCAACAAAATTGCACCGCAACCCGGCGTCTCGACGCAATTCCCGCCCCATCCGAGAGTAATGGATTAATCCATTGCGAAACGAGTAGTATTGCTTCTTTTTTGAGATGTTTTTACAATGTAGGGAACTTTGTAAGCACGCGCACTCTGTGGCGTGCAACGACAACAAGAAAGAGAAACCCATCAAACCATAGGGGAGTGTATCGAGACATGAAAGACGAAATTATGGCTGGAATTCAGCAGCTCCGTAAAAACGAGAAAGATAATATGCGGCGGGCGTCGCAGGCGTGCTACTGGACGGTGGTTCTTGTAGTGTTATTCGCTTTGGCGTTGCTTCTCGCTTTTTGGCAAATCTACCTTTTTGAAATTCAGGACGGCATATTCAGCCCGCTCAAATTTCTTACATGGCTGCCGTTTGTCATAGTGGGATCCCTGCCTTTCATTCTCCTGTGGTGGATATTGCAACGATTGAGTTACGAATCAAAAACTTTGGCTTACGGCTTTCAGCGCAAGGCAATCGTGGAGGAGCGCCTCTTCCATTATTTCGGTGATGATCCGGAACTCCTTAAACAAATGCAAAAAACCTATCTTGTCCACTGGATGGAAAAGAGTCCCCTTGAAGTGATGCTTACCATCGGCGGAAAAAACAAAGGCATGGGCGGCGGCGGCAAGACAAACAAAGACGGCGGCTAATCCTCTTCGCCTACGGCTTCCCGGTAATTCCGCACATGCGCGGGAACCTCAACGCCGGGCAGGTTGCGTGGGTCCGAAACAGGTTCTCCGGTGACGCGCTCCAGCGGCAGCACTCCTGCCCATATTGACAAGGCATAGTCTTCTTCGTCATCAACGGGCTGGCCGGTTCGAACTTTTGCGGCACCCTCGTCGATAGGCATCCCCAGCACGCTCGTGGCTTTGAGTTCTTTTTGGGTGATAGGTCGCAACGTATCCCAGCGGCCGGGACACAAACCCTCGAGAAAATACCGCAACCGTTCTTCTTTCTCCTCGACATTTTTGACGGGCGTCGCCTCGCCGTAAAGAATTACGGAGCGGTAGTTGACCGAGTGGTGAAACGCCGAGCGGGCGAGCACGAGTCCATCGAGACAACTCACACACAGCGAGACCTGCGCGTTTGCGGCGCGTTTGAGGAATCGGCTCGCAGATGAACCGTGCCAGTAGATGTGGTTGCCCTCGCGCCAATGGAAGGTCGGAGTGATGTGGGGCGCACCGTCAATGAGATAAGCGACATGGCACATCGGCGTTGCATCAAGGATGGCGTTGACGGCATCGCGGTCATAGTCGGCGCGTTGATGTGCCCTCTTGATGCGGCTTTTATCAGTTTCTTTGAGTTTATCCTTCATAAGGCATCCTTTCTTGACTCGGCTCCGATGCAGGGTTAGCCTTCTGCGGTGCGGAAGCATGGTGCGTAAAACTCAGGATAGCGATGGATATCTTTATCGGCAAGCGGGATTTAATGTGGCAAACGTAGCTGTCGTCGGAACCCAATGGGGTGACGAAGGCAAAGGCAAGATTGTTGACTGGCTGAGTGCTCGCGCGGATGTTGTGGCGCGATTTCAGGGGGGACACAATGCCGGACACACGCTGGTTGTGGAGGGCGAAGTGTATCAACTATCGTTGCTGCCCTCGAGTATTGTGCGCCCGGGAAAACTGGGGATATTGGGCAACGGCGTGGTGGTTGACCCATGGAAATTGCTCGAAGAGATTGACGCACTTGGCGAGCGCGGCATTAAGGTGACACCGGAAAGTTTTCGAATTGCCGAGAATGCTTGCCTAATATTACCGTTGCACCGCGAGTTGGACGAGTGGCGCGAATCGGATGCACACTCAATAGGCACGACGAAACGCGGTATCGGTCCGGCATATGAAGATAAGGTTGGACGCAGGGCGGTGCGTCTTGCCGACCTGGCAGATGCTTCGACGCTGCAAAAACGTTTGGAGAAATTGTTGCATCACCACGATGCGTTGCGTCGGGGTTTGGGGCACCCTTCCGTTGATTCAAAGGCACTGCGGACACAATTGGAGGAAATAACCCCGCGCCTGCTGCCGTTTCTCGCGCCGACATGGTTATTGTTGGAACAAGCGCGGCGTGAAGGCAAGCGGATATTGTTCGAAGGTGCGCAGGGATGCCTGCTGGATTTGGATCACGGCACTTACCCGTTTGTGACTTCCTCTTCAACGATTGCAGCGCAAGCGGCAAGCGGCACGGGAATGGGTGCGAAAGGCATCGATAAAGTTCTGGGGATTTGCAAAGCTTATTGTACGCGTGTCGGCGAGGGCCCTTTTCCAAGCGAGCAGAACAATGAAGTCGGAAAGTTTTTGGGCCAGCGTGGACATGAATTCGGCACGGTGACGGGAAGGGCGCGGCGATGCGGATGGTTTGATGCCGTGCTGGCAAGGCATTCGATTCTGGTCGGCGGCATTGACGGCATCGCGCTGACAAAACTGGACGTGCTCGATGGTTTGGAAGAGATTAAAGTGTGCGTCGGATACCGCCTGGACGGCGAACACATTGACAGATTGCCGACGGCGTCCGACCCGCAATATCGCGTTGAGCCCGTCTACGAAACGTTGGAAGGATGGCGTGAAACGACATTGGGTGCGAGGAGTTGGGGGCAACTGCCGGCGCAGGCGGTAAAATACATCCGCCACATTGAGGAACTGATTGGCGCGCCGGTGACTTTGCTCTCTACGTCTCCTGAACGCAACGACGT
>JAPOUT010000039.1:5847-8321 GCA_026708545.1 Hyphomicrobiales bacterium | reverse complement strand
TTATAGGAACCGGAACGGCAACGTATAATGACGACTGGAGGATTTCTGTTGGTGGAGATGATTGTGCTGCTGTCGATGGAACGGATTGCTCGGTCACCGTTATGGCAGGGGAGACCAGTCCTGGTGATGAGGTGGTTATCACCTTTGAAGCACCCGCCAGAGCTGAACCTGCGGAATACATAAATCTTTCCGTGGAAATTGCTTCGACAGGCGTGGAGTTGGTGCCCGGCAACCCTGTGGTCGTGCAAATTCCTGCGGGTGCTCCGTTGCCGACCGTATCTTTGAGTACTGATAAAACAAGTATTGCAGAGGGAGATACTGCGACCATAACGGTTACACTGAGTGAGGAACTTGAAAGACAAGTTGCATTTACTCTTACCAGCACTGGAGACAGTGCAAGATACGGCACTTTTACCGGTGACGATTATTATATAGTTCGTAATGACGGAGTTAATTGCGCCAGAGTATGCAGTATAGCGATTGCAGCGAACACAACCAGTGTCGACCTGACTGTTCGAGTCGTTGCAGATTCGATGAATGAGACGACTGCCGAAACCTTTACCTCTTCTCTTACGGTTAATTCGACAAGCACAGACATTGTAGCACTTGGAAGTCCGTCAGTTTTGAATTTCACCATCCCTGCGGAAGCATTGGTAACACACACCGTCTCCTTTTCAGAAGCAAGCAATTTCTTGGACGAAGGCAGGGATACAATTAGTGCAGAGGTGCAAATTACCATTTCTCCGGTTCCAACCGAAGCGGTCAACATCCCTATCGTCCTCACGGGAGACCGCAATGCCTTTGTTATGCCGGTGATGTTGTCGGCAGGAGCCACTCTAACTCTCAACGATGAACCGGACAACAACGGTGTGATAGCCATTCCCGCTAATACCGGCAGCGTCACTTTAACCATGTTTCCGACGCAAGACGCCGATGACACGCGCGATGATATAACGATTTCCTTCGGCGCTTTGCCTAGTGGTTACGGGCCGGGCATGATTTCCTCGTGGGAACTTGCGATTCACGATGACGACTAGCAAATTGATGGCGAGGGAATAACCGGAAAGTCTCCTTTAAACTTTGCTAAACAATTCCCTCGCCGTCTCCCACGTTTCCAAAGCCGTTTCAAAATCTTTCTTGACGATTGATGTCTTGTCGTCTTTGTGCACCTGTCTTGTCTTTTTGCGGATGCTTGCCAGGTCATATATCCAATGCTCTTTGAATATCGTTACCAGTCGCTGCCTATCCTTTGCCGGCAGATTTCAGGGGGGAACTGACGGAACGGGGTCCATCGGCTCTCATGCCTTAATCTTTGCAAGAAACCGTTAGCCCGGGCACCGACAACGGGACCGCCGTCATTGGCGGCGGCGTAATCACAAAATCGAAGCCGGCCCTCCGAAGCCAAAAATTCGAGGGATTCTATGATTGGCCGGCCAAAATTTAAACGCGATATGCGCGGATTTTCAAACATGCCTTAAATGCGGAAAAACCGCGAAAAACGGCGGGTTTTTAGAGATTCGGCCGTTAAATGCACTCCCGAAATTTACCTCCGTCTAAATAGAAACAGCGGGCGCTTTGTTGTTCCTGCCTGCCCCGTTTCCTGCGGGATTTCACAAGTAAATTTTACCCCTGACGAAGGAGAAAAACATGAATACAAACCAGCCAACTCTCAAAACCGCCTGGGAATATTATCAGCGGGCGAGCGAACATTTCTGTGAAGAAGAATTCGATAAAGCGGAAGAGGATTGCACCGAGTCCATTCTCCGGGACGAAACATTCAGGCAGGCATGGTTTCTGCGCGGAGACATTTATTCCGAGACGGGAAAGCACGGTCCGGCCATCGAGAATTTCATGCAAACCCTCCGCCTGCTTTCGACGGAAAGGTTTTTTCCGGGCGACCGCCAGTGTTGCGAGTCGGTAATTCTATGCCGTATCGCGAATGTGAACCTCGCACAAGGAAACCTTGAAGAAGCCATTCGCAACGCCGGCGTGTCCGCCGAACTCATGGAGAACTACACGTTCATAAAAGATTTTTGCGAGCCCTGGTACATACAGGGCGTGGCATGGTTAAAAAAGGGTGATATCGAAAACGCCCTTCGCTGTTTTGGCAAGGCCATGGAAAAAGACGTGTATGACTTTTACCATCTGAGTTCTTTGCTGGGGCGGGCAAGGATTTTGCGAAAATTATGGAGAGTCGACGAGGCTCTTGATGATTGCAATACAGTGCTGCAGCACGATTCCTGTCATGCGGAAGCGTTTGTCGAGCGGGCGTGTTGCCGTTGCGCGGCAGCGTTCGAATGGTCGAACGAGGATCTTGAAGACCTTCGCACAGCCGTCAAACTGTCCCCAAAGCATCCGGAAGCCCGGGCCATGCTGGCGGATTGCCTGTTTGGCACCGGGCGGCTTGAGGAAGCCGGCGAGGCGGCCGCAAAGGCATTGGCGTTGAATTCCGGAAACGAAAAGAGAGCCGTGCG
>JAPOUT010000039.1:0-5001 GCA_026708545.1 Hyphomicrobiales bacterium | reverse complement strand
AGGGGAATCTACGCGGGTGCGAGGTTCTCCTTGCCCGCCAGGGAGCCGTCGGCATTGAGGCGGTAGAGCAGTATCTCTCCGGTTTCGATGTTTGTCGCCTGAATTCCCTCCTCGTCCAAATCCTCGAGAAAACCCGCCAGCGAGCGCAGGGAATTCCCGTGCGCGACCACCAGCAGGCATTTGCCCTCGAGCAGGCGCGGCAGAATCTCCTCCCTGTAGTAGACGCCCGTGCGTTCGAAGGTGTCGCGCAGGCTTTCCCCTCCCGGCGGTGCGGTTGCATAGCTCCGCCGCCAGATATGGACCTGCTCGTCTCCCCAGGTTTTGCGCGCTTCGTCCTTGTTCATGCCGGTGAGATCGCCGTAATCGCGCTCGTTCAACGCCGCCGAGCGAAACACCGGAGCGTCGCATCCCAGCACTTCCAGGATGATGGAAGCCGTGTCGATTGCGCGGCTGAGCACCGATGTATGCGTTTCGTCGGGCGCCATGCCGCGCTCCGCGAGCAGGGCTCCCGCCTCGCGCGCTTCGTTGCGGCCGCGCTCGGTCAGTCCGATGTCCTTTTGTCCGGTAAACAGGTTCAGTGCGTTCCACTCGCTTTGGCCGTGGCGCACCAGCAGCAAACGCCCGCTCATTTGTCCGCACCAAAGCCCAGCACGTCGCGCATGCCGTATAATCCCGGCTTTTTGCCTTCGCACGCCCATTCCAGCGCATGAAGCGCGCCGCGCGCGTAGATCGCACGGTCTTCGGCGCGGTGGGTGAGGGCGATGTGCTCGCCGTTTCCGGCGAACAGGACCTCGTGTTCGCCGATGATGCCGCCGCCGCGCCGTGCGGCGATTCCGATGGCGCCCGGCGTTCGGGGTTTGCGCTGCGTGTGCCGTTCGAGCTCGACCACGTCGGAGAGTTTCCGCCCGCGCGCGTCCGCAATCGCCTTTGCCAGATCCCATGCCGATCCCGAAGGCGCGTCCACCTTGTTGCGATGATGACTCTCCAGAATCTCCACGTCCCATTCCTCTCCCAAAAGTGTTGTACCCAGGCGTGCGAGTTCCGCGAGCAAAGTCATGCCGAGGCTCATGTTGCCCGCCTGCACGATGACGGAATGGCGTGCGGCGGCAATGATGCGTTTCTGCTGTTCGTCGTTTATCGCCGTCGTGCCGATGACATGGGCGATGCGTCCCTGCGCCGCCAGTGCCGCATGCGCGGCGGTCGCTTCGGGAGACGAAAATTCGATGATTCCCCCGGCTTGCGCAACGATGTCCAGGAGAGAGTCGCCGACGGCAACGCCGATGTCGTCCAGCCCCGCGAGCCGTCCCATGTCGACGCCGACGGATTCGCTCCCGCGCGCCTCAACGCCGCCGATGATGCGCAGGCGTTCGCCCGCCCCCCCGGGCGCGAGGATTTGGCGGATGATCTCGCGGCCCATTCGTCCCGCGCATCCGGAGATGACGACGTTGCGCTGCCCGTCCATTGTCAAAACCCTTCAAACAAGCCTTTCACGCGTTTGAAGAACCCGTGCGCCCGGGGATTCGTTGCGGTGTCGGACTGTTTTGCAAATTCGTTGAGCAGTTCTTTTTGCTTGTGCGAGAGCCCGACCGGCGTCTCGACGGCCACTTCGACATACAAATCGCCGTGGTCGCGCGAGTGGAGGACGGGCATTCCCTTGGAGCGCAGGCGCAATCTGTGGCCGCTTTGGCATCCTTCGGGGATTTTGATTTTGAGGCGCTGGCCTCCGAGCGCGGGGATTTCAAGCTCGCCGCCGAGCGCCGCCGTTGTCATGGGGATGGGCACCTGGCAGTAAAGGTTGGCGCCGTCGCGTTGAAAGAGCGGGTGTTCGCTCACCGACATGAAGATGTAGAGGTCGCCGTTGCCCCCGACCGAGGCGCTCGGCGCGCCCTCGCCGCTGAGGCGGATGCGCGTTCCCTCGTCAATGCCCGCAGGGATATCGACGCTGATGTTTCGACGGCTGCGCACGCGTCCCGCGCCTTTGCATTGGGAGCACGGGGTTTCGATGCGTTCGCCCCTGCCCTGGCACTGGGCGCATCCCTGTTCGACGGTGAAGAAGCCCCGGGTTGCCCGGATGCGTCCCGCGCCTCCGCAGGCCGAACATGTAACGGGCTTGGTTCCCGGAGCGGCGCCCGAGCCCGCGCATGTCGTGCATGCGACCGGCGCGACCACGGAGATTTCGGTTTTTTTGCCGGCGAAAGCTTCTTCCAGGGTGACGGTCAGGTCGTATCGAAGGTCTTCGCCGCGCCTCGATCCCGCGCCGCGCCGCGTCTGCCCGCCTCCGCCCAGGATGTCGTCGAATATGTCGCTGAAGACGTCCGAGAAGCCCCCGCCGCCGCGCGCGAATCCGCCGAAGCCCGCAAAGCCTTCCGCGCCCGGATGCATTCCCGCGCCTCCCCCCGAGCCGTGCGCCTTGAAGGCGGCATGCCCGAGGGAGTCGTAGGCGGCGCGCGCCTGCTTGTCTTTCAGGACCTCGTAGGCTTCATTGATGTCCTTGAATTGCTGCTCGGCGCCGGCGTTGCCGGGGTTTTGGTCGGGATGGTATTTCTTGGCGAGATTTCTGTAAGCCGACTTTATCGCTTGTTCGTCGGCATCTCTCGCCACGCCGAGAGTCTCGTAATAGCTCTGTTCTGCCATAACGGATAGGAAAGCGGGATCCGGCGCGCGCGACTTGCGTCCGGGGCGTTATGACGCGGAGCGATGCTGGTCGTCATCGCCGTCGCCGGAGCCGCCGGAGCCGCCGGAGCCGCTGTCGCCGGCATCGACTTCTTCGAAGTCGGCGTCAACGGTTTTCGCGTCATCGCCCGCTTGTGCGGATTCGCCCGTGCCGTTCGCGTCCGCCTCGCCGTCGCCCGCCGCCGGCTGTTCCGCCTGCGCCTGCTGGTACATTGCGGTTCCCAGAGCCATTGCGGCCTTGGCGAGTTCCTCGCTTTTGGACTTGATCTCCGACATCTCTTCGCCCTTGAGGGCTTCTTCGAGTTCGCCAATGGCGCTCTCGACGGCGGTGCGTTCGGCTTCGGGAACCTTGTCGCCGCCTTCGGAAAGCGTGTTGCGCGTCGAGTGGATGAGGGCGTCGGCGTGGTTTCGCGTTTCGACCATTTCGCGCTTGTTCTTGTCTTCTTCGGCATGTTCTTCCGCGTCCTTGATCATGCGCTCGATGTCTTCCTTGCTCAGGCCTCCGGGGTCCTGAATCTGGGTCTTCTGCTCCTTGCCGGTCGCCTTGTCCTTTGCGGAGACGGAGACGATTCCGTTGACGTCAATGTCGAAGGAAACTTCGATTTGCGGGACGCCCCGGGGCGCGGGGGGAATGCCGACCAGATCGAACTGGCCGAGCAGCTTGTTCGACTCCGCCATTTCGCGCTCGCCCTGGAAGACGCGGATGGTCACGGCGGGCTGGTTGTCGTCCGCGGTCGAGAAGACCTGCGACTTGCGCGTGGGGATGGCGGTGTTGCGCTCGATGAGCGGGGTGAAAACGCCGCCGAGGGTTTCGATTCCCAGCGAGAGGGGCGTGACGTCAAGCAGCACGACGTCCTTGACGTCGCCGCCGAGCACGCCGGCCTGGGTCGCGGCGCCCGCGGCGACCGCTTCGTCGGGGTTGATGCTGCTGGAGGGTTCGCGCCCGAAAAGTTCTTGGACGAATTCGCGGATGCGCGGCATGCGCGTCTGTCCGCCGACGAGAATGACCTCGTCGATCTGCCCGGGGCTGAGTTTCGCATCCTTCAGGGCGTCGAGGCAGGGCTGCTTGGTGCGCTGCACCAGCGGCTCGACCAGCGCGGCCAGTTTGGAGCGGGTCAGCTTCATGGTGAGATGCTTGGGGCCGTCCGCGTCATGCGTGATGAAGGGGAGGTTGATTTCGGTCTGCTGGGCGGAGGAGAGTTCGATTTTGGATTTTTCCGCCGCCTCCTTCAGGCGCTGCAGGGCCATTTTGTCCTTGCGCAGGTCGATTCCGTTTTCGGCCTTGAATTCGTCCGCGAGGTAGTCGAGCAGGTGCAGGTCGAAATCCTCGCCGCCGAGGAAGGTGTCGCCGTTGGTGGAGCGCACCTCGAAGACCCCGTCGCCGATCTCGAGAATGGAGATGTCGAAGGTTCCCCCGCCGAGGTCGAAGACGGCGATGGTTCCGGCCGTTCTCTTGTCGAGCCCGTAGGCCAGCGAGGCGGCGGTCGGCTCGTTGATGATGCGCAGGACTTCGAGTCCGGCGATGACGCCCGCGTCTTTCGTCGCCTGCCGCTGCGCGTCGTTGAAGTATGCGGGAACGGTGATGACGGCCTGTGTGACTTTTTCGCCGAGATAGTTTTCGGCGGTCTTCTTCATCTGTTCGAGGATGAAGGCGGAGATTTGCGAGGGGGAGTATTTCTTGTCGCGGACCTCGACCCATGCGTCCCCGTTGTCGGCCCTGACGATGTTGAAGGCGGACTTCTCCTGGTCCTGCTTGACGGTCTTGTCGTCAAAGGGACGTCCGATGAGCCGCTTGACCGCGAAGAGCGTGCCTTCGGGGTTGGTGACGGCCTGGCGCTTGGCGGCCTGTCCGACGAGTCTTTCGCCTTCGGAGGTGAATGCGACGACCGAAGGGGTTGTGCGCGCGCCTTCCATGTTCTCGATGATTTTGGGGGCTCCCCCTTCCATGACGGCGACGCATGAATTGGTCGTCCCGAGGTCTATTCCGATGATTTTGGGCATTTTAATTGCATGTCCTTTGTTGCTTGGGTTGTTCTGCCCTAACATATAGGGTCGGGAACCCCCCTCTTCAAGCACGGGAATGGGATTTCATTGCAAAATTCGGAGTTTTTCATGGAACAGGTGATTCGCGGGCAGGACGGATTCGGCCTTTACAGGGGCTATTTTTCGCCCGGCGGGCAGCAGGATCTGCTCGGGGAAGTGCGAGAAATCGCCGTCCGCGCGCCCTTTTACCGTCCTGTCATGCCGAACAGCGGGCGCCCCTTTTCGGTGCGGATGACCTGCGCGGGCCCGCTCGGCTGGGTTTCCGACATCCGCGGCTACCGCTAC
>JAPOUT010000013.1 GCA_026708545.1 Hyphomicrobiales bacterium | reverse complement strand
CTGGAAGCGGTTCTTGAAAACCTGATTGCCTCTAAAGTTGACGGGATTATTTCGGGCGGGTCAACGGGGGAGTATTACGCGCAATCGATTGACGAGCGCAAGGAACTTGCGGATTTTATCAAAAAGAAAATAGCTGGACGACTGCCTTTGACGATCGGCACTGGAGCAATGCGTTTGGACGACTCCTTGTCGATGGCGCGGCATGCCCGCGAAATTGGCGCAGACGCCATTCTTGTCGGCAGCCCGCCCTACTCCGTTCCGACCGAGCGCGAGAATGCACTAAACGCTTTGGCGATCGACCGCGCCGCCAACCTTCCGATTATCTTGTATAACTACCCAGGACGCATGGGCGTTTCGATGGGAGGGGAGTTTCTTGACCGTGTCGGCCGTTCGGAGAATTTTCAGGCCATCAAAGAAAGTTCCGGAGATATCAATCGCGTGCACCTCTTGGCGCGGGATTACCCGCATATACAAATGTGTTGCGGAATGGACGATCAAGCGCTGGAATTTTTTGCATGGGGCGCGACCGGATGGGTCGCCGGCGGTGCGAATTTCCTACCGCGCGAACATGCCGCTTTGTACAAGGCGTGCGTTTTGGAAGACGATTTCGTCAAAGGACGCAGGATCATGTCGGCGTTACTGCCACTGATGCGCGTGCTGGAGCAAGGAGGCAAGTTCATTCAAAACATCAAGTTTGGGTGCGAGATTATGGGAATGCGCGCCGGACCGCCGCGTCCGCCGCTGCGGGCGCTGAACAAGGATGACAAACGCGCGTTGGAGCGCGTCGTCCGGGTTTTGCGCTTGACGGTTTCGAGAATTGAATCGGGAGAAAAACAATGACGGATTTATTGACGCAGGAAGAATATGAATCGATCGCATCGGGTATGGATTTTCCCACGCAGGCATTCATTGACGGAGGTTTTCGTGCCGCCCGTTCGGGAGGGACGTTCGAGACACTGAACCCGGCAACGAACGAGGTGCTCGCACGGATAGCCTCGTGCGGAGGCGATGACGTCGACTTTGCGGTCGAGAAGGCCCGCGACGCGTTTGAGGACGGACGCTGGTCGAAGCGGCCCGCGGACGAACGCAAGGAGGCACTGGTGCGTTTGTGCAAATTGATAACGCGCAACGCCCGCGAACTGGCCGTGTTGGAAAGTTTGGAGTCGGGCAAGACAATCTACGACTGCGAACTAACGGACATCCCCGAGACGATTGCCTGCTTGAAGTGGCATGCGGAGGCGATTGACAAGATATACGACGAAATTTCACCGCCGTCCGACGACCATGTCGCGATGCTCGTGCGCGAACCCGTCGGCGTCGTCGGACTGGTGCTGCCGTGGAACTTTCCGTTATTGATGCTGGCGTGGAAAATCGGACCGGCACTGGCCGCGGGAAATTCGGTTGTCGTGAAGCCCGCCGAAGAGACATCAATGACGGCGTTGCGGGTTGCGGAACTGGCGATGGAGGCCGGCATCCCCGGCGGCGTGCTGAACGTCGTCACGGGCGGGGCGGAGATTGGCGAGGCATTGGGACGGCATATGGATGTCGACATGGTTTCGTTCACGGGATCAACGGAGACGGGGCGGCGCTTTTTGCTGTATGCCTCGGAGAGCAATTTGAAGGAAATCGTCTTGGAAATGGGCGGCAAAAATCCGTGCATCGTCCTGGAAGATGCCGAAAACCTCGACCGGGTCGCAAGCCATGTTGTCAACGGCGCGTTTTGGAACATGGGAGAGAACTGCTCGGCGGCATCAAGATTGATTGTGCACGAGGATGTCCGGGACGCGCTTGTAGAGCGGATTATTGCGCACGCACGCGAATGGCGCGTCGGCAACCCGCTGGATCCGGAAAACCGCATCGGCGCGCTGGTATCGAAGGAGCATTTCGACAAGGTGAGCGCCTATCTCAAAGACGCCCGCGCGGAGGATTTCCTGCTTGGCGGCAAGGAGGCAAGGGACGGATATGTTTCGCCGTCTGTGGTTCGCGTTGAGTCCAATAATGCTTTGATGGCGCGCGAGGAGATATTCGGACCCGTGCTTGCCATGATTACGGTTCGCGGTTTTGACGAGGCAATTTCGGTTGCAAACGACACGGAGTACGGACTGGCGGCGTCAATCTTCACTTCGAACATCAAGCGGGCGTTGCGGGGTGCCCGTGCCATTCGCGCCGGAACAGTGACGGTGAATGCATTCGGCGAGGGAGACATTTCAACGCCGTTCGGGGGATACAAGCAGTCCGGCTTCGGCGGGCGGGACAACTCGCTCCATGCGCATGACCAATACACGCAATGGAAGACGATTTGGGTTGATCTCGCCGACGACGCCGACGAGGAGGTCAATTGATTGACCGCATTAAAGTCAAACGCCTGCCGAAGCAACCGGGCGTAGCCGCCTGGAACGCAATACTTCCGGCGCAAAAATGCCCGCGCGTACTGGAGGGCGACGATGTTGCGGACATTGCCATAATCGGCGGAGGTTTTGCAGGCCTGTCTGCGGCAAGGCGCCTGTTGCAGTTAGATACCGGGCTTAAGATTGCGCTGTTGGAGGCGGGACGCATTGCCGAAGGACCTGCCGGACGTAATTCCGGTTTTATGATTGATCTTCCCCACGATTTGGCATCGGAAGATTACGCCGGACACGGGATGGATGCGGACAAGCGCCAAACGGAGCAGAACCGCTTTGCGATTTCGTTTGCAGGATCGGCGGTCGAGGAATACGGCATCTCCCCGGAGGCATACGCGCCGGTCGGCAAGACGAATGCGTCCGCGAGCGAGCGAGGGGAGAATTTCAACCGCACCTACGGAGAACATCTCGCACGCATAGGCGAACGCTTCGAGATGCTGGACGGTAAAGCGATGCGCGAGATGACGGGAGGATCCTATTATTCGAGCGGATTGTTTACGCCGGGAGCGGTGATATTGCAGCCGGCTTTGTACATTCGCGGACTGGCCGGGGGAGTGTCGCGTATGATTGCGCTTTACGAAAACTCGCCGGTAATGAAAATGGAACACCAACAGGGTGGTTGGAAATTAATGACTCCGAAGGGAAGCATTCGCGCAAACAAGGTGATATTGGCGACGAACGGCCACGCGGAGAGTTTCGGGTTTTTCTCCCGCCGCTTGATGCACGTATTTACATACGCATCGATGACGCGGCGCCTGTCGGACGGCGAGATTCACGCGCTGGGAGGCTTGCCGAGTTGGGGAGTAACTCCCGCGGACCCGATGGGCGCGACGGTCCGGCGCGTGAGCGGCACGGGGGGCGATCGCATTGTCGTGCGTTTCCGCTTTACGTACGACCCGTCAATGGAGGTCTCCAATGCACGGCTTGCGAAAGTGTCGCGCCTGCACGAACGAAGCTTCCTGCGTCGGTTTGCCATGTTGAAAGATGTCCCGATGGAATATCGATGGGCAGGGCATTTATGCTTGTCGCGCAACGGAGTCTCGGCGTTCGGGGAGGTTGCACAAAATATTTACGCGGCGTGCTGCCAGAACGGCTTGGGCACGGCGAGAGGCACGCTATCGGGAATTGCGGCGGCGGAGTTGGCATTGGACGAACCGTCGGAACTAGCGGAGTCGTTTCTCGCGCAGGACGCTCCCGCACGGCTTCCTCCCGCGCCTGTCGCATGGATAGGTGCAAACACTTACTTGCGTTACAGGGAATGGCGCGCGGGCGTTGAGTGCTAGTGCTCCTGGTTGAGAGCGTCCTCTTCGGGAATCTCGCGCATGCGGCGCGACATGTAGTCGCGCAGTTCCTCATCTTTGGCAGGATCGATGGCGGGCTCCTGATAGTCATCAAGAAGCTTGCGTGCGCGTTCAAGCGCGCGTGCGGTGATGTCGGTAGATCCTTCCGCCTCCCACTGCTGGATGGAATTATTGTCGAATAACTTCGGCATGAAGAAAGCGCGTTGGAAGTTTTCGAGAGTATGCCGGTGCCCGAGGTAGTGGCCGCCGGGGCCGATGTCTCGCACGGCATCGAGAGCTTCCTCGAAGTCGTCCCATCGCGGCCCCTCGGCCATCCGGTATGCCATTTCGCACTGCTCGGCATCAACGATGAATTTTGCGGTTGAGCAATGCATGCCGGCTTCGTTCCATCCTGCGGCGTGCCAGATGTAATTCGCACCGGCGTGGATGGTCGCATAGAGGGTGGCGGCGGATTCGTATCCGGCCTGGGCGTCAAGAATTTTAGCACCGCCGAGTCCTCCCGACGTTCTCCACGGCACATCATAGAAGCGCGCGAGTTGTCCGATGATGAAGTTCATGGTGCTGATTTCGGGGGTTCCCGCCATCGGCGCGCCGGATTGCATCGAGACGGTCGCGAGGTAATGCCCGTAAATCGCCGGGCAACCCTTTCGGACGACCTGCGTATATGCGAGAGCGGAGAGCGCTTCGGCGTTGAGTTGCGCAACGGTGGGAATGAGCGATGCGGGCGTGTTTGCACCGCCGAGCACGAAGGGCGAGCACAGGACAGGTTGATTGTGCCGGCAGAACGCGCGCATGGCGCCGAGCATGATTTCGTCCCAAACAAGCGGCGAGTTTCCGTTGCAATTTCCGGTGACAGCCGGGTGCTTGTCGATGAAATCGCCGCCAAAGAGTATGGCGCACATGTCAATGACGTCTTCGGCGTTTTTCGGACTTGTTGTCATGCCCATGAAGGTTTTGTCGGAGTGTTTCATGGAAGAGTATGTGATGTGCAGGTGCCTGTGCGAAACGGCGATGTCCATGGGCTCGACGATATGGTGCGCGCTCGAGTGCAGAGCGGGCGACATATGCGCGAGTTTGTGAAACATGGAGAGGTCGCCGATGGTCGGCAGGCGCCGCTCGTCGTTAAGGTCCCGGAGATACGGCGCTCCGGTCATCGGAACGAAAATGGTTTTGCGTCCGCCGATATCGACGTTTTTGTTCGGGTCCCGTGCGTGGTAAGTGAGTGTTGACGGGATTGTCTTGACAAGCTCGCGCACATGTTCCCGGTCGAGATGCACATGCTCGCCTTTGACGCTTGCGCCGGCTTGTTTCCAGTCCCGGAGCGCGACGGGGTCGCGAAAGACAACCCCGACATCCTCAAGGATTCCCATGGACGCCTCATCAATGCGCCGAACCTGCTCCCGGTCGAGAGGTTCGCACAGAGGCAACCTCCCTTCGAGGCCGGGGAGCATGCCGAATTCCGGGGCGGAACGCATCGCGCGCCTTGCCTGCCGCCCCCTGCTTTTTCTTTCGTTCATACCCCGGGCAGACTAGCAGAACGCGGCGGGGCATTCAACCGAAATTCCCTCTGGATTCATTCAATCCCATCGTTTATTCTATCGACATGACAACACCGTTTACTTTTTCAGGGCTCAAGAGTTTCATCCTCGAAACGATGCAGATGTCGCATGTCTACCAGCCCGTAATGCTGCGGGTACTGCTCGATCGGGGAGGGTATGCCAGCACCGACGAGATCGCCAAAGCACTGCTGGGACACGATCCGTTTCAAGTCGAATGTTACAAGAAACGAACAAAGAACATGGTGGGGAGGATTCTTACCAACCATGGAATTGTGGAACCGATTAAAGACGGCAAACGGATAGTCGGATACAAACTCAATGCCGACTCGCTGAGCAAGATCGAAATAGCAACGTTGAAGCGGTTTTGCGACAGTCGTTTGAACGAGTTTATTGAAAAACGCGGAGACAGCGTTTGGAGGCGTCGCAGGGATGCCGATTCACCGAAAGACGAAGCAAGTTCGAAAGATGAAGCGAGTTTCCGGAATGCTTTGGAATCCCGTCAAGAACAGGAATACACGTCGAATTGCCTTTTCTGCAAAATAAACCCCGACCGCGTAGTTGCCGAGAATGAACTTTGTTATGCCATCCGCGACGGATTTCCGGTAACACCGTTGCATACGCTTGTCGTTCCGAAGCGCCATGTCGCGAACTACTTCAATCTTTACCAGTCCGAACTAGAGGCCATCCATGTAATGCTTGACGAACAGCATGCGGACATTCCCCAGCAGGACAAGACGGTGACCGGCTTTAATCTCGGCATCAACGCCGGCAGTGATGCCGGTCAGACGATTTTCCATGCGCACATTCATCTCATTCCCCGGCGTTACGGTGATGTCAGTGACCCCCGCGGCGGCGTGCGCGGAACCATCCCCTCGAAGCAGAAGTATTGACGGGGTGCAGACCGGGCCAGGGTCGCATTTAACCGAAGTGAAAGCGCGTTTGCGAACACCTGTTTTGGTTTGTATAATATGACGATGCGGCCCAACGACCTGCTCCTGTACACTGATAACGACGGCGTTGCCACCTTGACCTTGAACGCGCCGAAGTCGATGAACGCCTTATCGGAAGCGATGTTGTCGGCATTGTCGGAAACGTTTGACCGGATAGCCGGGGACCGCTCGGTGAAGGCCGTGATTTTGCGCGGTGCGGGAGACCATTTTTGCGCGGGACATAATCTCAAGGAAATGACGACGCATCGCGGCGATGCGGACGGGGGCTTTCAATATTTTCAGGATCTTTTTGCAAAATGTTCGGCGATGATGCTGCGGATAGTTCGTTGTCCCCAGCCGGTGATAGCGGAGATTCGAGGTGTTGCAACGGCAGCCGGATGCCAGCTGGTGGCATCGTGTGATTTGGCCGTCGCCTCGGAGTGCTCAAAGTTTGCAACATCGGGGGTGAACATCGGACTGTTTTGCTCGACGCCGATGGTCGCATTGAGCCGGAACGTGCCGCGCAAACTCGCGATGGAAATGCTGCTCCTGGGAGAATTTTTGCCGGCGGCCCGCGTCGCGGAAACGGGACTTGTGAACCGTGTCGTGCCTCTCGAGTCGCTCGGCGAAGAGACCATGAAACTTGCACGGGTGATTGCCGACAAATCACCTGCCGCGATTAAGATTGGCAAGCGCGCGTTCTACGAGCAGTCCGAGATGTCTCTGGAGGATGCGTATGCGTATGCGGGGCGCGTAATGGCGGAGAATATGATGGCCCGCGATGCGGAGGCGGGCATAGGCGCATTCACACGCAAAGAGCCCATGCCTGCATGGAGCGGCGAATGACGATTTACGAAG
The DNA here is from genome assembly GCA_026708545.1 of Hyphomicrobiales bacterium. Taxonomy (GTDB): domain Bacteria; phylum Pseudomonadota; class Alphaproteobacteria; order JAPOUT01; family JAPOUT01; genus JAPOUT01. Next base: position 1,600 of record JAPOUT010000013.1, on the reverse strand, counting down.
GACCCGAGCTTGCGCGTTGCGGCGCAAATCATACGGCATTGTCGCCCGTTTCCATGTTGAAACGCGTCGAGCGCGTTCATCCGGAATTGCCCGCGCAGATACACGGGTCGATACGCAGGAACTGGGGCGAGGTCGCCGAGCGTTGCAAGCGTTTGGCGTCGGCCTTGGCAAAGCGGGGGATTGGCCGCGGCGACACGGTTGCGATGCTTGCACCGAACATTCCCGAGGCGCTGGAGTGCACGCTGGCGGTGCCGATGCTGGGAGCGGTGTTGAACGCGAACAATGTGCGCCTGAACGCGGAGACGATTGCATACATTCTCGAGCACGGCGAGGCGAAAATATTGCTGGTTGACACGGAGTTTTCGGTCCTTGCCCGCGAGGCGGTGGGACTATCCGGCTGCAAGCCGTTGATAGTGGACATTGAGGACACGCAGGGATGCGGCGGCGAGCGCATCGGCGAACTGACGTATGAGGATTTGCTGCAGGAGGGTGACGCGGATTTTGCATACCGGCTGCCGGATGACGAATGGGATGCGCTGGCGTTGAATTACACTTCGGGAACGACCGGACGCCCGAAAGGCGTCGTATATTCGCATCGAGGCGCATGGATGAATGCGGTGAGCAATGTTGTGACCTGGGAGATGCCGCACTATCCGGTTTACCTTTGGACGCTGCCTCTGTTTCACTGCAACGGCTGGTGTTTTCCTTGGACGATTACGATGCTTGCCGGAACGCATGTGTTTTTGCGCGCTCCGCGCGCGGATGCAATATACAAAGCATTCGCGGAACACGGCGTGACGCACTTGTGCGGTGCGCCCATTATCATGTCGCTGATAGCCGGAGCGCCTCCGGAAGAACGTCGTGCGTTTTCGCAAAACATCAAAATGATGACGGCCGCCGCCCCGCCGCCCGCCCCGGTGATAGAGGAGATGGAGGCGCTGAAGATTTCGGTCACGCACACATACGGGCTGACGGAAGTTTACGGGCCTGCTGCCGTGTGCGCGGAGAAGCCGAATTGGAGCGACTTGCCTTTGGAGGAACAAGCAAAACTCAAAGCCCGCCAGGGCGTTGCGTATGAGTTGGAGGAGGATGTGCTGGTGCTTGATCGCGAAACCGGCAAACCGGTTCCGTGGGACGGAGAGACCCTGGGCGAGATTGTCTTCCGAGGCAATATCGTGATGAAGGGATATCTAAAGCGCCCCGAAGAAACTGCCGAATCCTTCAAGGACGGATGGTTTTGGACCGGCGACATAGCCGTACAGCACCCGGACGGCTACGTCGAGATACGCGACCGTGCGAAGGATATTATCATTTCGGGCGGCGAGAACATTTCTTCGATTGAGGTCGAAAAAGCGTTGTATACGCATCCCGGCGTCAGTCTAGCAGCCGTGGTTGCAATGCCGGACGAGAAGTGGGGCGAGGTTCCCTGCGCATTTGTGGAACTGGTGAGCGGCTCGGAGGTTACCGAGGAAGAATTGCTGGGACATGCGCGCGAGCGCCTTGCCGGATTCCAACGGCCGAAAAAAATTGTTTTCTGTGAATTGCCGAAGACATCAACAGGCAAGGTTCGAAAGACGGAGTTGCGCGATCGCGTGAAATC
>JAPOUT010000088.1 GCA_026708545.1 Hyphomicrobiales bacterium | reverse complement strand
CGCAGTGCCGTGGACGGCAAAACGTCCGTGAACATATCGGGCGTATCCATTGCCAACGAGCGGAAGGGCCTGTCGGTTGATGGAAAACTCGGCCTCTCTTACGAGTGGGACGAAGGCTATGCGGTTCACGGCGAGGTGTCGGCGCTGCGCGATGATGATGCCGACGAGGTTCGCGCCGACTTGGGTGTGCGTATCAGTTTCTAAGCTTGAGGCTGCGTTCGAAGGGAGGGGGAATTCAGCCAAAACTTCCCGATATCGGGTTCTTGCTTGCGGCGGCGTGATTCGCCGCTGGCGCCTTTGTGGCGATTTTGAGCGCCCGGGCGACTGCTGCCTGGAGAGAATCCCCCATGGGTTGTCGGAAAAAAGCGATTCGATTCTCTTTTTTAGCCTGCGGTATTCGGGTAAATTCGGCGTCTATCGCGGATTTTCGGGGATTGTTTTGCCTGCGGGCGGCGAACGGGGAAAGAATTTGGAATTTTTTTCCTTTAATCGTTTGACGGGGAGAGGTAGATGTCCTCTACTATGGGCATAGTGGTCCGTCCTCTGCGGCGGGCATCCGTTGGTTGAAATAGTCTGAAAGGGGATATGAAATGAAAATCACGAACTACGAGACGAAAAATCCGTTTGCATTTTTCTTGACGGGGATGGCTTTGGCCGTTGTGTTGGGATTGATGGTTGCGTTGTCGACACCGGCATTTGCGCTGGGCGGCGGCGGAGGTGGCGGCGGGTCGGCACCTGCACCGAGGGTCACCAAGATTGAAAGTCCTGTCGCCGAACCCGAGGAAGAGATCGTCGTGGCCAGAAGTCCCATCGTCGATCCTGATGAGGACAAGTTTCCCGTAGCTAGTGAATCGAAAACCGAAGAGCTGGAAGAAGAGGAAGAAGAAACGCTCGTAACCGGGGACCAGGGCGAAGATGAAGACGAAGACAAGACCGAAACCAAACCCGACGAAAGGACGACCGAATTTCCCGAGCCCGAAATTGTCGAGACTACCGTCGGATTTAAGGAATCATCTTCGGACTTGGCCGAGAATGACGGTCGTTTGGAGATACTTGTCCGGATTGGCAAGCCTCTCACGCAGTCGGTGACTTTGAACGTCTCCGTGGCAGGGGAAGCGACCAGGGGTGTGGATTACAAAATTTCATCCACAAGCCTGACAATCCCGGCAAGCGCCAATGGCGGCACAATCACGCTGATAGGTTTGGATGATGACGCCGACGAGGAAGACGAGACGGTTACGCTGACGCTTACGGGCACTCTTCCCGAAGGCGTGACGTTCGGTACAGGTACAACCACTCATACCGTTACCATCATTGATGATGACGTTGCCGAAGAGATAGAAGTTGTCAAGAAGCCTGATGAGGACCAGGATGGTAAAGACAAACCTGTCGGCAAGCCTGATGATGTAATTCCCGGCAACGATGCTGAAGAGGTTGTAGAGGAAGAGGCCGAGGTCACTGTTGGTTTCGATACTGCCGCTACCCGGGCAACAGAAGGCGACGATGTAACATTGCGAGTTACCCTTAGCGAGCCAATTTCAGAATCACTGGAATTGTATTTGCACGAGAGCGGTCCCGTCACACTGGAAGATTTCCGTTTACCGGCAAAGGTTGTCGTGGAGGAAGGGGCGGTTCTTGGAGAAGCGACGCTTTCCATTGTGGATGATGATTTGGTTGAATCCGACGAGACAATTACAATTTCCCTTGATGCAAGGGAACTTCCCGACGGTATGGTCATCGGTAATGGAAGCCACACTGTCACCATTGTTGATGACGATCGAGGGGAAATTTCTGAAGTTGCTGATGAGGATTCCAAACAAGCCGATCCGGTTGTCGGTTTTACAGCATCGACATCGGAAATCCACGAGGGAAGCAGAATGGTTCAGATCAAGGCGAGTGTTACTCCTCCCGTTTCGGAGTCGATTCGCCTGAGTTATCAAATTAGCGGAAGCGCGACAAGAAGTTTCAGCATGCGTAACGGAAAAGAGGGGGACGATTACGTCATTCTCTGGACCAATCCCGCAATACCGTCGAAACAGGCAGGTGCAAATCTCGTTCAATTGATAGTGTTTGACGATGCCGTTGATGAAGAGGATGAGACAATTACAATTACCATTGATGGAGCGCTCCCCGAAGGCGTGACATTCGGTACAACCACCCATACCGTTACCATCATTGATGACGATGATGACATTGGCGATTACGTTACCGTCGGATTTGCAGAATCGGTTTCCATTGTTAATGAAGATGCAGGTTCTGTGGCAGTGGAGGTTGTGCTTAGCGAGGCGTTGGATGATCCGTTGACGGTATCTTATGGCACCAGGCCTCCTGCCTGGTCCGGCAGAAACAATCAGCCGGGCGATATTTATTTGCATTCCAGGTCCTTGACCTTCCAGCCGGGTGAAACAAGCAGGTCATTCTTGTTTGATATTGCCGATGACAGATTGAACGAGTGGACTGAAATCGGAATTTTTGTTCTTTCAGGCGATCTTCCCGAGGGCGTGAAGTTTGGCAGAAAAACGCACACTATGGATCTTTATGATAACGAGACTGGCGGCAGTCCTGTTGTGGAAGATCATAGGGATGGCATGTATGTCAAAGAGTATGACGGGAATGATATTTCACTGACAAATGAAGGTAATGTCGTGAAAATAGAAGCTTTGAATTACAGTGCTGAGGATGCCCGTATTACCATTGAAAATATAGGAACTGTTGTCACTGATATAATAGGCAGAAACCATACTTCGAGAAGTGCCGGTGTCATCTCGATAAAGAATAGCGAGGACGGTGTTGTCGGCGGTAATGTGATAGGCAAGCATCACAGCGAAGGTAATATCCTGATTGAAAATCAAGGAGAAATAGCCGGCGACATAAGAGCCGTTCATTTCAATGTTGGCGACATTTCAATTGAAAATCACAAAACCGGAGATGTCGGAGGGGATATAGAAGCGACGCATTACGGTAACGGCAACATTTCAGTTACAAATCGTGAAAATGTCAGAGCAATCCTGCTTAGCCATCTTGGAAACGGGGTTGTCCGCTTCAATGGAGACATCTTCAACTCGTTGAATATAGTCGGAAACTACGAAGGTTCGGATGGCACGCAATTGAATTTCTATGTCAATTCGGATGGTAGCTATAGTTGGATGAACGTTGAAGGAGACGTTACGGGACAGAGTCGCGTATCGTTGGTCGTGAACCGGGATGCCGTCATAGATGAAGACACGCATTTTTCGGATTTGATAGAAGTGGACGAAGGTTATGATGCAGAGGCGGATAGTTTTACGGGGTCACAGACTATCGGTGCGTTCAATTATGTTCTCGAGCATGAGAGCGAAGATGGCCATGCATGGAGTTTTGTGAATAAGGGCCTTTCCGACACCGCCGAGAAATCCGCTAAAATTCCCGACGACATAGAAAAGGACATGGAAAACCCGCCAAAACCGAAGGTTGGGCCCGACGGCAAACCGGAACTCGGTTTGTGGGGAGGGTTGGATAGTTCCCGCACCGATATCGGCCTGGGTTTGCCTGCATTCGTGTCAAACGACGATTACCATGTAGGCAGCCAGGTCCAGTATTATCTTCAAGATGACAGGAGCGGCATAAGGGCGTTGGTTGAAACGGAATACAATTTTGATGTAATGAACTTCCGGATCACGCCGCAAGCACGATTGACTTGGACTCGTGTCGGATTTGAAGACTTCGTTGGACCCCACAGGGAGCGCATATCGTTGGTGGATGGCGACACCGTGGATTTGAGACTGGGAGTGTCGTTTGATAACGAATACCGGTTCTCCAACGGGTTGGGTTATCTTTACGGCGGGTTGTCTATACAAGCCCCGATTGACGGCAAAACATCCGTGAAAGTGTCCGGCGTAAACGTTGTCAACGAGCGGAATGATGTCTCGGTTGATGGAAAGCTTGGCCTCTCCTATGAGTGGGACGAGGGCTACGCGGTTTACGGAGAGGCGTCCGCGTTGCATCGTGATGATGACGATGAGGTTCGCGCAAACTTGGGTGTGCGCATCGACTTCTAATCTGGAACCGTGTTTATGAAAGGGGGTAAATAAAGCGTTTATATCGTTAAGTAAACAAAACGGTTAATTTTCAGCGTGTATAAAATGAAACATCAAACAATAAATAGAGGTACGAATATGAACGGTTTAAAGACATTTGCAACACTACTTCCAATGACACTTTTACTCGCTTGTGGAGGTGGTGGCGGAGGTTATTCAGGTTCTATCCCTGAACCTATTGCATTTACGAAAGCGAGTGATGTTAAGACCACAGAAGAATCTAATGAAGAACCTTTTAATCTTGACCAATGGATAGAGAATTATAAGGATGAACTTGATCAACTTCGTATTGATTTTGAAAACGAAAATGATCCGAAAGAAAAGGCGAAATTAGAAAAAGAAATTAGAACAAGAGAAAGAGAGCTTGAATTTCATGAACAAGCAAAATTAGAGAGAGAAAGAACACCTCCAACTCCTGAAGAAAGGAGAGCAAATGCAGATAGAAGAAAACAAGAAGCAATAGAAGAAAGAAGAAACAAACCGACACCGTGGGAAAAAACATATTACAAAACAGAATTAGAAAATGCTATTAAAGATCTTCAAGATGCAATTAATTATGGTTATGAAGAGGATTCGGCTCATGTCCAGAATCCAAAAAATAGAATTGCCAAATATACTAAAATAAAGGAACTTTACCAAGAATGGCTTATCACTAAAAATCAAGATTTGAGAGATCAGATTAATGAAATTAGAGATAGTCGATGGAAAGAATGGCAAAAGGAATTTGGATATGTTGATTCTCCAGAACAAACGGAAGATTTAAGAAAATATAATAAACAATATCAACATTTGGCGTTTAATGAATGGCTTGGAAATCAACCTGATTTGAAACGGGATTATTATCTTAAGGAAGATGGCGTAAGAATTGGATCACACGAAGGTAGAACCAAATATCTTCCTACTTCAAATTTAACTTATACGGGGAAATATCTTGGATTTTCTCAAAATGAAAATTTATTAGAAATAAAAGGTGATTTAACGGCTGAAATAAAAGGCGAATCTTTTAATATTATCGATTTTACTTTCAAAGGGTTAAATGTCTTTCTTGGAATTGGTAGTTTATTAGAGCACGAGCATTACGATTTTGGAACAGTAGTTTATGATGAGAATGGTAAAAATCCTGTTTTAAAATCTCCAACTATAACAGGTGGAAAAATTACAGGTTCTGACATTATCATAGAAGGTAAAATATGGACAGGACCTGTTGTAAATGGAAAAACGCAAAGCAGTGGTGCTATTACGGGTCGTATAAAAAGCGATGACAGAAATTTAAGATTAGAAGCAGTAATGTTAGGAAATAATCATGAAGGTATTGTAGGACATATTAATCGTGGTGCCGCGACTAATGGTAATCTTGAACTCCGATTCGGAGCAGAGAAAGAATAACCATTTTGTTTACTTAACGATATAAACGCTGTAAATAACGGGAATCACGTTGCCGGGAGCCCGGTGACGAAGTGTTGCAGACTGGTGATTACGCCAAGGAGGCCGGGTATGGTAATACCGAAACCAAAGATAAGACCGGTGAGGGATAAGATTAAACCGTCGCAAATAAAGGTGAGGCCGAAGTTTGCGCCGCCGAAAACGAAGATAGCACCACCGAAGACGAAAATAGCGCCGCCGAAAACGAAGATAAACCCGTTTAGATAGGCGAAGGGACAGGCACGCCCGGGCGCGAAACCGCCGGGGTGATTCGCGCGGGCCTGCGGGTTCGGGTGTGCGCATCGGTTTCCGGATCGGGGTTGCACTCGCGGGAGGGAGATTAAACTTCCGGGCACCGGTCGCGACAGGGTGCAGGCGGGAAGGATTCTGCCGGCAAACCTTCGGGCCTCCGATTCGGGGAACATGCCGCTCACGCGGCCAAAATCCCGCCCGATTCGCAAAATTCCGCCTTATTGCGGCGATTTTCAGGCTTCCTGAAACCGCCCGAATACCGCCGAAAATCCTCTCAAAACCATGTAAGTTCCCGGTTTTCCCGGAAAAAAGCTTGCATTCCGGGCGAAACCGGGGCCTGATGGCCATCGTCTGCAGACCAACCCAAAGGAACGCCCCGGCATTTCCAGTGATTTGCCGGGGCGTTTTTTTGCGCGCCTGATTCGGCGCGCGGAGACGCCCCTTTTGTTCTTCCGCGGGCCGGAAGGTTGTTCATGCGATTCGTTATCCGCGGCGGTGCGAATCACCGGAGCGCAATCAAACCGATGCATCCGGTCCTTGGCCGAAGTTAAAAAAATGCCGGAGATTTTACCGGGCCTGTTGGGTGATTCGGGGAGTTTCCGTTATAGTTTCCGAATATGGCCGAATACGACTACGACCTTTTCACCATCGGCGCCGGATCCGGAGGCGTGCGCGCTTCGCGAATCGCCTCCCAGCTCGGAGCGCGCGTCGCTATCGCCGAGAATGACCGCATCGGCGGAACCTGCGTGATTCGCGGGTGCGTTCCGAAAAAACTTTTCGTCTACGCTTCGCAAATCTCCGAAGACATCGCCGATGCCGCCGGATACGGCTGGGACGTTTCCGATGCGGATTTTTCCTGGCGGAAACTCATCGAGAACAAAGATGCGGAAATCCAACGCCTCTCCGAAATCTACGAGAAGAATCTCAACAAGGCCGGCGTCGTTGTTCACCGCGAACACGCGCAAATCATCGGGCCGAACAAAATCCTTCTCACGCCCTCGAACAAAACCGTAACCGCCGAACGCATTCTCATTGCAACCGGCGCGACGCCCGTGCTGCCGGACATCCCGGGCATCGAGCACGCGATAACTTCCAACGAGGCGTTTCATCTCGATGAACTTCCCCGGCGCGTTGCGATTGTCGGCGGGGGATACATTGCGGTCGAGTTCGCCGGCATTTTTAACGGACTCGGCTGTGAAACCTCCCTCCTCTACAGGGGCGAGGAAATTCTGCGCGGCTTCGATGGAGACCTCCGAAAAATCCTCCATGAGGAAATGGAAAACAAGGGCGTGCGAATACAAACGCAAACGCAGGTGGAGGCAATCGAGAAAACCGGAAACGGTCTGCTCCTGCGCCTCGGCGGCGGCGGAACGCTCGAAACCGGTCTCGTTTTGTATGCGACCGGGCGCCGTCCGAACACCGACGGACTGGGGCTGGAGGAGATCGGCATCAAGCGCGCGCCCAACGGGGCCGTCGCGGTCGATGCGTACTTTCACGCCGGTAAAAACGTCTACGCCATCGGCGACGTCATCGATCGCATACAACTCACCCCCGTTGCCATTCGCGAGGGAGCCGAGTTTGCGCGCAATGCCTTCGCTCGGAAAGACGCAGAGATTATGGATTACGAATTCATTCCGACGGCGGTGTTCTCGCAGCCGGCGCTTTCGACCGTGGGACTCACCGAAGAGGAGGTGCGCGAACGATACGCAGGCGTCTTTGTCTACGAATCGCGTTTCCGTCCGATGCGGCATACGCTTTCGGGGCGGAACGAAACCATGTACGTCAAGCTGGTCGCCGGGCCGGCCGAAGGCGGGGGGCCCGTCCGCCCCGGAAGCCTTCTCGGCGCGCACCTCGTCGGCCGCGATACCGCCGAGATGGTTCAACTGCTTGCGGTTTTGCTCAGACTCGGCGCAACCAAGGAAGACTTCGACGCAGCCGTTGCCGTTCATCCCACCGCGGCCGAAGAGTTGGTCACCCTGACGAACATGCGGAAGTAAAAAAGTAAAGTGGCGTCGCGTATTCTCTTTTTGATGAATCACGCCGGTGCGCCTCCCGGCACGTTGATGCGAATCACCCGGGACTATGGCGCGCGCGCCAGCGTCCTCCTGCCGCTTCACGAAATAAGTTTTGATCCCGCCCTTCCCGCGCGCCTGCCCGAAAACCCCGCCGAACTCGCGGGGAATTTTGACGGACTGGTGATTCTCGGCGGCGCGGTCAGCGTGCGGAACGAGGAGAGCCATCCTTTTCTCGGGGAGATTCGCCGGCTGATTCGGGCGTTTGGTGAAAATTCCCGCCCGGTGATGGGAATCTGTCTCGGCGCGCAGTTGATCGCGAGCGCCTACGGAGCGAAGGTATTCCGCTCGCCGGCCTTTGAATTCGGCTTCCACCGCGAGGATTTTCTTCCCGAAAGCCGGGAGGACCCGCTGCTGCGCGGCTTTGGGGAGCCGCTTTGGGCGATGCAGTGGCACGAGGACAGTTTTGACCTCCCCGAATCGGCCGTCCTTTTGATGAGCGGCGGGGAGGTTCCCGCCCAGGCGTTTAGAATCGGTGCGAACACCTACGGCTTCCAGTTCCATTTCGAGGTTGACCTTCCGATTCTGCGGCGCTGGACAAGGCTGCGGGCCGGGGAGATTGACGCGGATGCGGACGAATTCCTCGCCGAACACGAGCGAATCTGGCGTCGGCACCAGCCCCGCCAGGAAGAATTCGCCCGAATCGTCATGACGAGATGGCTCGATATCACTTAAAAGAGAATTTTATTGCAATTCCCCTTGACTCCCGCCGGAAATCTTTGTATTCGTCTTAACCGTGGGCGCATGTGAACCCGGCGGGTTCGCTTGTCCCGCAACTGGCGCCAAAAATCACGGAACCGAAAACACACATATTAAGAAACTCAAGATTAGGGACTTCGAGCCCAAGACGCAGTTCGCAAAACCGGCGAACAAGTCGGAGGGGTGCCCGAGTGGTTAAAGGGGGCGGACTGTAAATCCGTTGGCT
>JAPOUT010000137.1 GCA_026708545.1 Hyphomicrobiales bacterium | reverse complement strand
CAATCCGTCCCTGAGCACTTTTGAATCCGCTGCACTGCCGGGAATGTTGAACACCAAATCGACGAGGCATTTGCTGGCACCCTGCTCAAACCCGAGCGTGATTGGAAGCGCGCCATCGCGCACAAACATGCCCCGCCCGGCCTCTCCGAGAATCAGTCCCCGTCTCCTCAATTCGTTATAGGTGCACGTGGCCGTAGCTAGCGCAATTCCGTGTTTTTCGGCAAAGTCCCTGTGGGTCGCCAGCCTCGTGCCGGGAGAAAGATCTCCCGCCTTAATCCTTGATTCCAGCATGTCTGCCAACTCTATGTAGCGATTCCTTACCATGGTGTTTAAGTCCTTATTACAATAAAAAAGTTGTATCACATAGAGAAATCGTGTCAACTCTTGCACATGATTCGCTCCATGGTGCGCCATGTAAAAAACCCGGCTGCATCGTGGTTGTGTGATTGTGAGTATGTAACAGAGGCTTCCTTATGTTTATTCCTCGGGAAATACGAAATAAACCTCACGCGAACAATGCTGATTCTTTTTGCGTGCGAGGCGGTTGGACGGCTGTCGGTCGATCGGTCAAGACTGGCGGTTTACGCGCCTGTTTTGAACGATGGTTAAAATCAAAACAAGGAAAGTGAAATGAAGCCTTTACACATATTCTACGCAATACTCATAAGTGGAATTTGGGGAACAAATTTCCTGATCACAAAAGTCGGACTGCAAGAACTTCCGCCGATATTTTTCACCTGCCTGCGTTATAGCGCGATCGTCTGCCCGTTGATTTTCTTTATCAAACGCGACGGTTTGCCGTGGGGCCTCATCTTGAAGGTCGGAACCTCGTTGGGAACCCTCACTTTCACGCTTGCATTCATCGGAATCAAACTTGGCGTTCCGGCGGGATTGACCTCCTTGCTCATGACAACGCAGGTTATCTTCACGCTGATTCTCTCGGCGCTCATCCTGCGGGATGTTCCCGGAATTCCGCAACAAATCGGCGTTGCCATATCCGCTTCCGGCGTCGGACTGCTGGTGTGGAATTATTCGCAAAGCCCGGCTTTCACGGGCTTGATGTTTGTGCTCGCCGGCTCCTTGTGCAGCGGTGTTACCAAAATCCTGATGAAGCAGGGCGGCCAATATGACACTTTCCGCTTGATGATATGGATGAGCCTCGTTCCGCCCGTTCCTTTGTTTTTACTTTCGATGATTTTTGAGACGGGACAATTCGAGGCGTTGCAGCACGTAACCTATCGAGGCGTGGGAGCGATCCTGTTCAATTCTTTTGTTTCAACGGTGCTTGGATTCGGCCTGATGGGATATCTCGTCAAAATCTATTCTCCGAACATGGTTGCACCTTATGCGTTTTTGGTTCCGGTGTTCGGATTGGTTGGCGGGTTTTTGTTTCTCGACGAGACTCTTGATGCTGTGTCGAGCGTCGCGGTTGCTGTCATTATGACCGGACTTCTCTATCCCAAATACATGGCACCCCTGTTTTCGAAGTCGCAAAAGGAATGAGCACCATGCCGACAAACAATCCCAATCTTGTCGAAGTTCCGGAGATACAGATGGAACCGATTGGTGGAATTTTCGCGATGTGTTCGTATTCAACCTGTAAAGGAGGCTTTTGATGGTATCTTGGGAAGTAATTGCGGCCCTGTTGCTGTTCGCATTTACCGCCACCTGGACGCCGGGACCCAACAACATCCTGCTGGCGAGTTCTGGTGCACGCTTCGGATTTCGGCGTTCGATCCCTCTTATTTTGGGGGTGGTATTCGGGCTTCCTCCGGTGGTTTTCTGCGTAGCGCTGGGACTGGGAGAATTGTTCCGAACGCAACCCTGGATTCAAGACGGGGTGCGAATCGCCGGAGCCTTGGTGTTTTTGTGGATTTGCTGGAAGATTGTCAGCACCCCCTTCCCGACAGATTCGGAGAACAGCTCCGCAGCCGACAAGCCTTGGAGTTTTTTGAAAGCGGCAGCGTTTCAATGGATTAATCCAAAATCCTGGGGAGCCTCCCTCGCGATAGTCTCGGCGTATGCAAAGGGAGAGCATTTGCTCATGGAGGGCATACTGCTTTCCTTTCCGTTTGTTCTCGCGAATCTGACTTCATCGCCTTCGTGGGCGTTATTCGGTTCTTTGATACGGAGCTTTTTAAACACACCGCTGCGGTTTCGGCTTTACAACGTCATCATGGGAGGATTGATGGGACTTTCGGGGCTGTTTCTGTTCCTCGATGCGTAAGGTCCCCGGCAAGACGGAAATCCGATGAAAAAGAAAACTATAAGGAAGCCCCGCTCCCGGGCCGCGAACGAAATAGATGGCTTTGAGTGGAATATGACGACTGAAGATAACCCCCAAGCCGTTGAAGGGTATTTTGACAGGGGCTGCAAACGGCGCGAAACCGGCAGTTACGATAGCGCCACGGCGGATTACGCTGAATTCCCTTCTTGCACACGATTCGCTCCTCTCGACATGCGCCTTCCGTTTTCCCGCCTCGAATCCGGCCCTGCGGCATTACCCGGCGGAATTTTCATAATGCATCCGTGTTCGACCGGTAAAGGAGGCTTTTGATGATATCCTGGGAAGTAATTGCGGCCCTGTTGCTGTTCGCATTCACCGCCACCTGGACGCCGGGGCCCAACAACATCCTGCTGGCGAGTTCCGGTGCGCGATTCGGATTTCGACGTTCGGTGCCGCTTGTTTTGGGCGTGGCGCTCGGGCTCCCTCCGATGGTTTTTTGCGTGGCTCTGGGATTGGGAGAATTATTCCGAACGCAGCCCTGGATTCAAGACGGGGTGCGAATCGCGGGAGCCTTGGTGTTTTTGTGGATTTGCTGGAAGATTGTCAGCCTCCCCTTCCCTGCGGACACGGAGAATGATTCTGCGTCCGGCAGGCCCTGGGGTTTTTTGAAAGCGGTGGGATTTCAATGGATCAACCCGAAGTCCTGGGGAACCTCCCTTGCAATAGTTTCGGCGTATTCGAAAGGGGAACATTTGCTCCTGGAGGGCGTTCTGCTTGCCTTTCCGTTCATTTGCGCGGGGCTGACTTCGGCGCCTTCATGGGCGTTATTCGGCTCTTTGATACGGGGTTTTTTGAATACGCCGCTGCGATTTCGAATTTATAACGTCGTCATGGGAGGGCTGATGGGACTTTCGGGTTTGTTCCTGTTCCTTGACGTGTGACGTCCGATTCTGTAAAGAACCAACTATGTTGGAGTTTTTAGTCATCGTGCTGGTTATTTATATCCTCACCGATGGAAACCTTTTTGGATTTGTCTGGGAAGTCTTGAAGATATTCTCGGCAATCTGCCTTATCCTCTTCCTTCTCGTATTGATAGGCCAATGATGCGCATCGTTCCGTCTTCCCGGGTATCATAGCCGCCTTGTTTGAAAAAATTTAAAGACTTTTGACGGAGTTTTGGTGTATAATCACCGTTAAGTCCTACATTGCAATCACGAAAGGAAGCCTTCCATGTCGAAACAAAGCCTCGACGGTTTCAAGACTTTGCGCAAGTTCCGCGAGGGTTCGAAGACCTACGCCTATCACAGCCTCAAAGCCGCCGAAAAAAACATACTCGCGGGGGTCGCACGCCTGCCGGTCAGCTTGAAAATCCTGCTGGAAAACCTGTTGCGCCACGAGGACGGGCATCACGTCAAGCGCGAAGACATTAAGGCGCTCGCATCCTGGGGAAAGAAGCGCCGCTCCGACCGGGAGATTGCCTTCCACCCGGCCCGGGTTCTGATGCAGGATTTCACCGGCGTTCCCGCGCTCGCCGACCTCGCCGCCCTGCGCGACGCCACCGTCCGCCTGGGCGCGCCCGCAAGCAACATCACCCCGCTTACGCCCGTTGACCTCGTCATCGACCATTCCGTGATGGTTGATTTCTTCGGATTGAAAAGCTCGTTCAAAAAAAATGTCGAGATGGAGTATCAGCGCAACCGCGAACGCTACGCTTTCCTGCGGTGGGGCGCGCAGGCATTTGAAAACTTTCGGGTCGTTCCGCCGGGAACGGGCATCTGCCACCAAGTCAATCTCGAGCATCTCGCACAACTCGTTCGCGCCGACAAAGCCGGACGCGCCACTCTCGCCTATCCCGACAGCGTCGTTGGAACCGACAGCCATACGACCATGATCAACGGCTTGTCCGTCCTGGGATGGGGCGTGGGAGGCATCGAAGCGGAAGCAGTGATGCTGGGGCAGCCGATATCCATGCTCATACCCGAAGTCGTCGGCTTCCGTCTCACCGGAAAACTGCGCGAAGGCGCGACCGCAACCGACACCGTTTTGACCATCACGCAAATGCTTCGCGCCGAGGGCGTCGTCGGCAAATTCGTCGAATTTTACGGGCCGGGCATGTCGAACCTCTCCCTCGAAGACCGTGCGACCATCGCCAACATGGCGCCCGAGTACGGGGCAACCTGCGGATTCTTCCCGATTGACGCCGAAACCATTCGCTATCTTCGGGCAAGCGCACGGCCGCCGGCCGTCGTGCGCCGGGTCGAAGCGTACGCAAAAGCACAGGGAATCTTTCACACGAGCCGCTCGAAGGAGCCGCTGTTCTCAAAAACACTGGAACTGGACCTGGGCGATGTGGTCGCGAGTTTGGCGGGGCCGAAACGCCCGCAAGACCGCCTCGATCTGGACACCCTGGCCAAAAACTTCCCGAAGAGTTTGGAAAAAGACTTCAAAGTCAAAAAAGACGAAGCCAAACGCTACAAGATTCCCGGCAAAAAGTATGACCTGGGTCACGGCGACGTGGTGATTGCGGCGATAACTTCGTGTACGAACACTTCGAATCCCTCCGTGATGCTGGGCGCGGGACTGCTCGCACGCAATGCCGTAGCGAAAGGCTTGCACGTGGCTCCGTGGGTCAAGACTTCGCTCGCACCGGGATCAAAAGTGGTGAGCGAGTATCTCGAAGCATCCGGCCTGGAGAAGTCCCTCAACAAGCTCGGCTTCTATCTGGTCGGTTACGGCTGCACGACCTGTATCGGCAACTCCGGTCCCCTGGATGAAAAAATCTCCGCAACCATCCGCAAGCACTCGCTGGTGACGGCGGGAGTGCTGTCGGGCAACCGCAATTTCGAAGGGCGCATCAACGCCGACGTCTACGCCAACTATCTCGCGTCGCCGATGCTGGTGGTCGCCTACGCGCTTGCGGGAACCATGCGCAAAGACTTCGCGCGCGAGCCCCTCGGGGAATACAAGGGCAAGCCTGTGTTCCTGCGGGACATCTGGCCGAGCGCATCGGAAATCACCCGGGTGATGCGAAAATGCCTGCGCCCGTCCATGTTCCGCGAACGCTACGGAGACCTTTTCGAAGGCGATGCGCAATGGCGCAAGATGGCGTCGGGCAAGGGAGACACCTACGATTGGGAAAACGATTCCACATATGTTCGACGCCCTCCCTTCTTGGACGGCATCGGGAAGGCGGAAGTCGAACAGGATGCCGGCGACATTGGGGATGCGCGCATACTCGGTCTGTTTGACGACTCCATCACGACGGACCACATCTCTCCCGCCGGAGCGATCAAGCAGGACTCTCCCGCGGGACATTACCTTACCAAGCACAAAATAAAGCCGCTGGAGTTCAACTCGTATGGTTCGCGTCGCGGCAACCACGAGGTGATGATGCGCGGAACCTTTGCAAACGTGCGCCTGCAAAACCAGATGACTCCGAAAACAACGGGAGGCGTCACTTTGCTGCATCCCGAAGGCAAGGAGATGTCCATCTACGACGCCGCAATGAAATACCAGGAACGCGGCACCGACCTGGTCGTATTCGCGGGCAAGGAATACGGCACGGGATCGAGCCGCGACTGGGCCGCCAAGGGCACCCGGCTGCTGGGCGTTCGGGCGGTGGTTGCGAGTTCCTTTGAACGGATTCATCGCTCGAATCTGATAGGAATGGGCGTGCTGCCGCTGCAGTTCGCCAACGGCTTCGGATGGCGCAAGCTTTTCGGCGGCAAGGGGCTGGACGGCTCCGAGACGGTCGCCATATCGGGATTGGCGGACGGAATCGCCCCGGGCAAAAAACTCGCTCTGGAAGTGTGCCGCTCCGACGGTAAACGGGATAAATGCGCGGTTTTGTGCCGGATAGACACGGACAGCGAACTGGCATATTTCCGCAGCGGTGGAATTTTACCGTTTGTGCTGCGTGCAAATCTTGACTAAACTCACCTGATTGTTACCGACACGGTCGGCGGCGTGGTTTATAGTGTCTCGGAGAATCGAGACGAGAAAGGGGAATCAGGATGAAAATACTGCGGAAGTTATTGTTGGGCTTGGGCGTGGGTGTTGTGCTCTCCGTCGGCGTACAGGAGAGTTCGGCGGAAACCCGCCCGGTGCTGGTGGAATTGTTCACGAGCCAGGGATGTTCTTCGTGTCCGCCCGCGGATGAGTTCGCGGTGCGGTTAAGTGAAGAAGCGGATAATGTTCTGGTGGTCTCCATGCCGGTGGACTATTGGGACTATCTCGGCTGGAAGGACACGCTGGCATCGCCGGAATACGCGGACCGGCAGCGCTTGTATGCCGCGGTCCAGAGAAAATCGCGGGTGTATACGCCGCAGATGATGGTGGACGGGCAGGAAGATGCGGTCGGCTCGCGTGAAAGCGTCGTGCGGCAGATAGTTGAACGCCGGCGCCGGGCCTTGGCGTCCGGCTCGAGCGCGGATGCGGGCCTGCGGATTTCGCACGAAGCGGACGGCTCCGTTCAAGCGCATGTCTCGTCGGGACTGGTGGGGGCCGATTCGGCAACCTTGTGGCTGGTTCGCTTGCGCGGGCAGGTACCGGTTGACATCGGGCGCGGTGAAAACCGCGGACGCACAGTTACATATGCAAACGTCGTGCGCGAAATGGTTCCGCTGGGTAGTTGGTATGGCGGCGGCTGGACGATCGGCGTTCCCCTCGAAGGCGGCGAGGCCTCCGACGGCATTGCGCTGATTCTGCAAGCGGACAAGGAAGGTCGGCGCGGCATCGGCCAGGTTCTCGGCACCGCCTGGGTGAAACGTCCCTCCCCCGCGTCATAATTTAAGGAGTGCGCTTCCCGCCGCCGCGACGGCGACGGTCTTCTTCAGCGGCTTTTGCCTCAAGAACAGCGACTTGTTGCTCGATATCCCGCGCCCGCTGCCATGCGGGAGAGTGTTCCTCTAATTTTGACATGGCACGTTGAACATGAAGCTTTGCCTGCTTGATGTCCTTCAATAAAAATGCGCGCTCGGCGCTGGTCAATTCGGCAAAACCGAGGCGCCCGTCCCGCGCATACGCCAGTGCCAATTGTCTCATGGCGAAGGGATTTTCTTCGTCGAGTTCAATGGCCCGCTGGAGTATGGGGATGGCTCGACGATTTTCATCAACGCTCTCTTGCGCGACCAATGCCGTTCCCAGGGCGGTGAGAATAAGCGATTCGTCGGGCGCGAGTTCAACGGCGGTGTCATAAGCGTCAACGGCTTCGGTGATTTTTCCTCCCTCCAACAGAACCTGCCCTCTAAGTTCGTGAAAATAGGGATTGCCGGGATGGCGCGAGATGAGAACGTCTATCTCTTTAACAGACTGCTGCGTGTCACCCTGCTGGTAGTAGGCAACGGAGCGGGCGTACACGGCCGGATCGCTTTGGTCGTAATCGGGATAGCGCCGCGTGGTGATTACAGGATCATCAAGAAAACCGCGCAACTTCGCCCTCACCATATCATATTGATACTGCCGTCTCGCGGATGTGCGGTCGTAATGTGGCGATAGTGTGGCACGGTTTTCGAGAGCCGAAAAACGTTCGTAGGAAAGCGGATGCGACGAAGCGTAGGAGTCCTGTTGGTCAACGCCCGCCGCGCGCTCTTCCGCACCGAAGAGTTGGAAGACATCGAGAAGTCCGCGTGCGGTCTCCCCGCTGGCTTCGAGATAGCTGAGAGCGGCCTGGTCGGCGGAGGCTTCCTGGGCCCGGGAGTAACTGAGGAAGGAGCGCTCCCCGACCGTTTGTCCCGCGGCAATGATGGCGGCGCCCACGTCTCCGGCTCCCGCGGCAACGGCTCCAATACCGAGCAATGTTGAGAGGATGATGGGAACCTGTGCGCGTGCAATCGCGTCCGAAGTCTTCGGCAGGTGTCCGCCCGCGAGATGCCCGGTTTCATGCGCAATGATGCCGATGATCATTTCGGGTGTCTCCATCTTGTCAAAAAGCCCGGCGTAAAGATAGATTTGCTGCCCGTTCGCAACGAAGGCATTGATTCTCCGGTCGTTGACAATGTGGATTTTTACGGCTTTGGGCTGGAGTCCGGCCGCAAGAAAGATGGGATCCGAGTATTCCCGGAGCATGTTCTCGATTTCGGCGTCCCGGATGGTTGAAATCGCATAAGCGTGGACGGGCGCGAGCAACGCCACGATACACGCGAGCGCAAAAGCGCCCTTGCGGACTTTGCGGAGTTTGTGGTGTAGTATGGCGTGCACAATTGAAGACATGAGTGTCGCCATTATACTCGATTGCGAGGGATTTATGCAGGTTTTTTTTCGATGTCGGTGAAGGTAGCGCCTTCCATACTGGCGGCGGATTTCTCCCGCCTGGGTGACGAGGTTCGCGCAATGACCTCGGCAGGGGCGGATTCCATTCACATAGACGTGATGGACGGCCATTTTGTTCCCAATTTGACAATCGGGGCGGGTGTGGTCAAGGCGCTGCGCGGACATAGCAAATTGCCGTTTGATGCGCATCTGATGATTGCGCCCGTGGAAAGGCATTTGGATGCGTTTGTGGAGGCGGGTTCGGACATTATCAGCGTGCATCCGGAATCGGGGGCGCATTTGCATCGCAGCCTGGCGCGAATCCGCGAGGCGGGCTGTCGCGCCGGAGTCGTATTGAATCCGGGAACTCCGTTGTCGAGCATCGAATCGGTGATAGCGGACGTGGATATGATTTTGGTGATGACGGTCGATCCGGGTTTCGGCGGACAGACGTTTTT
>JAPOUT010000008.1 GCA_026708545.1 Hyphomicrobiales bacterium | reverse complement strand
CATCCCCGGCTTCTTTTCAAGGGCGGAACATCCCTTTCGAAATCTTTCGATCTTATCGATCGGTTTTCCGAAGACGTCGACCTCGTGGTTTATCGCGAAGATTTGGGATTCGACGAAGAACACGACCCGACAACGCCAAAAGAAAAAGGTTTATCGAACTCGAAACGCAAGTTGCTTTTTGAAAAGTTGAACGATGCCTGCGAAAACTACATTCGTGGCGATCTTGCCAATGCGCTCGGTCCGCTCGTCGGCGAGCAATGCCGGGTTGTTCCCGACGACCGGGACCCCGACCGGCAAACCTTGCTCATCAAGTATCCGACACTGTATGCAGATGGCGGTGCGTCTTATGTTTTTCCGTGGGTGAAATTGGAAGGCGGAGCACGGTCCGCGCTGGACCCGAACGTCACGGCTACTGTTGAACCTTATATTGCAGAAGAACTCGGCGATAGCTGGTCCCTTAAGGTTCCCAATGTCCGTGCCATAAAACCGCACCGAACCTGTTTGGACAAGATTTTGCTTCTGCACGGGATACATTGCGGCTATCGGGACCAAGGACGTACGCCGAAGGACGGCAGCAGGGTTTCACGACACTATTATGATGTGGCCAAGCTCGTGGGAACCGAAACCGGCAAGGAGGCCCTGGTCGACCATGCATTGCTCAAAGATACGCGCAAACACAGCGCGGTTGCTTTTAGGCAGGCTTGGAAAAAACTCAACGAAGCCGTTCCTGGATCCATTCGCATCTACCCGCAAGACGGATTGCTCCCCGCTCTTGAGGCGGACTATGAGGCCATGCGGCGCATGATATTCGGCGAGGTTCCGGAATTTAAATGGATATTGGAACAAATACGAATTGCCGAAGATATCGTCAATCGGCGCTAGTCCGTTGCATTCCACGCATTCATTTAATCTCTGAAAGGCACGCTCCGGCCCGTCCTAGCCCATGGCAATCTCCGCTCCGTTACGCAGAACCGCTTGAGCGGCGGGGGAATAGGACCCGTCGGGGTGGTGGAGGGTCATTCCGGGGAGAACGCGCAACGGCGCTTTCGATCCCAGAGTGCCGCGCAGCAATACTCTCGAAGCGGGTTGCGATTCGCCCGACCAGAGAAAATACAAGCAAATCCCGCCAAGGCGTTTGCTTGCCGCGGGAAGCAACTCGCCCAATGCCGAGGCGGGATAAATTACACTCAGGCTTCCGCCCGAACGCAGGAACCCGCAACAACGTCTCAGCCACTTGTCCAATCCCGCATCGTTTATATGTGCCAGTGCACGCAGCCCTCCGCTTGGGGGAGTTGCATCGAATCCGGTGTAAAACGGCGGGTTGGTGAAGATGTGGTCGAAGCCGTTCTGTTCCAGTCCCCGCGCCTCCAAATGTTTAACAGGTGCGAACAAATCGCCTTCAACGGCGTGAATTCGCCCGCCGAAATTATTGTCCTTGATATTGCGGGAGAACAAATCCGTCAGCCAAGGATGAAACTCGAGTCCCCACACGCAAACATCCAGCCGCCACCCCAGGCAAAGGCTCGCAACGCCGACACCCGCACCGACATCCAAAATCCTCTCGCCGCTTTTCGCCTTGATGCTCGCCGCCAAAAAGACCGGGTCGATGCCCGCGCGAGCGCCTCGAACCGGCTGAAGAACCGACAATCTTCCGTCCAAAAAACCGTCGGCTGCGGCTTTTTCTTCGAGTTTAACTTCGGATGGCATGGTCTCCCAATCCGGCATTCTCCAGCAGCCGGCGTGCGCGCATTTTATCGTCCTCGGATACCATCAAGCGTCGAGGTAGTATTCCCAAGCTGCCTTCCATTATGCTCATATGTGAATCCAGCAACAAATACTCAATCCCGTCACCGTCCAGCAGGTTCTGAACATAAGACAGCAATACGGCATCATTGGAGCGCAACAATTCAATCATGATAGAATCCTTTTCCTCGCCAAATTACGATGAGCGCCCGCACGGCGCCAGCGTTGATATGCTTGTCCTGCATTATACCGGTATGCCCTCCGCACAAGAAGCCCTTGAGGCGCTTTGCGACCCTGCACGCGAAGTTTCGGCGCATTATTTCATTTATGAAAACGGCAAGACGCTCGCTCTCGTGCCGGAAGGGCGCCGCGCATGGCATGCGGGAAAGGCGTATT
This sequence comes from Hyphomicrobiales bacterium, assembly GCA_026708545.1. Lineage (GTDB taxonomy): Bacteria > Pseudomonadota > Alphaproteobacteria > JAPOUT01 > JAPOUT01 > JAPOUT01. The sequence continues at coordinate 37,597 of JAPOUT010000008.1, read as the reverse complement.
GGCGGGGACATCGCGACATCAACGCCCGCTCCATCGGCGTTGAACTCGTCAATCCCGGGCACGAGTGGGGGTATCGGGATTTTCCCGCCGCGCAGATGGATGCACTCATCGAATTGGCACAGGGAATCCTCGAGCGCCATCCCATTCCCGCGCGTAATGTTTTGGCGCATTCAGATGTTGCACCCGCGCGCAAGCAGGACCCCGGCGATCGATTCGATTGGGGCCGTCTCGCAAGCAAAGGCATTGGGCTGTGGGCGGGGGAAGGCGTTGAATTTTGGCCGCTAGGGTCGGATTTGGGAGCCGTAAACGCCTTTAATCGCGACCTCGAATGTTTTGGTTATGACCCCGGCGTCCCGCCGGATGTCGCCACAACCGCGTTCCAGCGCCATTATCGTCCTTGGAGAATCGATGGAAACGTGGATGTCGAAAGTCATCGAATCTTGCGGAAACTCATCGCCGCGGCACGGGAATCTTGACGCATACCGTCGTATTTGGCACAGTTGTGAATGCCAGACGGTCGGATGGTCGCCGCGCAAGCGGAGGAAAGTCCGGGCTCCATGAGAACACGGTGCCGGGTAACTCCCGGCGAGGGAAACCTCAGGGATAGCGCCACAGAAAATATACCGCTCGGCAGAGTAAGGGTGAAATGGTGCGGTAAGAGCGCACCGCGCCGGCAGCAATGGCGGCGGCATGGCAAGCCCCACCGGGAGCAAGATCAAATAGAGACGAAAGAATCGCACCACACCCTCGCGATTCTAGGCAGCGTTTTCAGGCCTCATAACGTCCGGGTTGATCGCACGAGGCGCACAGCAATGTGCGTCCCAGATGAATGACCATCGTCGTTCCACAACGATACAGAACCCGGCTTACAGACCGTCTGGCACTTTTTTTTCGAGAATCACCGCGGGCGATGCCGGAAGCCTCCGGCGGTTTTGCAAGCGTTTCGGCTCCCTGCAATTTCGTCATTTTCCATAAATTTTAAAATTTTTTTCGTTTAATGGAAAAAAAATTCAATTTGTTCTTTTTTTGTTCACTTTTTCTGCAAATTCAGGCACTTAATCCCATTGACGACCATATTTATACCATGCTATCCCATGTTATCCCATTAAAAGATGGGATGTTCATCAACGCTCGAACGAGGGCACTAACAAGGACAAACGAGGATACGGACTGCACAACCTTCAGCACAGCAGGAAGGGCAAACCAAGGGGATAATCACCATGCTCGGATTCCGATCAACCATAACGAACAAAGTCGACGCCAAAGGGCGCGTCTCTGTCCCCGCTAAATTCCGCTCCGTCATCGAAGCCGATAATCTCAACTCTTTCATCTGCTACCCGGCGCTGCGCGTGCCTGCTATTGAGGCCGGTGGCAGAAGACTCGCGGAAGAAAACGACTCCATGCTCTCGCGACTCGATCCCTTCTCCGACGAGGCCGAGTCGCTCAACTACGTGTTGCGGGGAGCATCCGTTGAACTCAGTTTCGATAGCGAGGGTCGCGTGCTGCTTCCCGAGGATTTGCGCAAGGTTGCAGGCATTGCGGAAGCGGCAACCTTCGTCGGCTTGGGCATCCGGTTCCAGTTGTGGAACCCCGACGCCTACAACGAAGAGTTCGCCGCCGCTAGAAAAATCGCTCACGACAATCGTAAGCTTCTGCGTCCTTCGTCGTCTCTTTTGCCGGGAGAGGGATCATGAGCGCGGGCATGCACGAGTCCGTTATGGTGCGTGAGGTCGTCGAGGCGCTCAATCCGGTTGCCGGCGGCGTCTACGTCGATGCAACTTTCGGTGGAGGCGGCCATGCACGTGCGATTCTAAAAAGCACGGACTGCTCGCTCATCGGCATTGATCGTGACCCCGATGTCATCGAGCGGGGGCTTTCCCTGTTTACCGATTGCGAGGGGCGCGTTCAATTGGTGCAGGGGTGTTTCGGCGACTTGTGCGAATTGCTGCGGGAGCATCAAGTCGTGCAAGTTGACGGCGTCACTTTCGACATCGGCGTGTCCGGTATGCAGATCGACGAAAGCGAGCGTGGTTTCTCCTTCCTGCGAGACGGACCCCTCGATATGCGGATGTCGAAGAGCGGTCTGTCCGCCGCGGATGTTGTCAACCGACTCGGAGAAGAGGAACTCGCCCGGGTCATTGCCGTTTACGGGGAAGAAAAACGCGCCAAGCTCATCGCCCGTGCAATCATAACCGCGCGGATGCGCCGGCCGCTCGAGCGCACTGGCGAGCTTGCGGATGTGGTCTGCTCCGTCGCCAAAGGGCGGGAGCACCATCCTGCAACAAAAACCTTTCAGGCGTTGCGCATCCTTGTCAACGACGAACTCGGCGAACTCGAACGCGGACTTGTTGCCGCGGAGCAAATCCTCAAACCCGGCGGACGACTCGCCGTCATCGCTTTCCATTCCCTCGAAGACAGAATCGTCAAAAAGTTTCTGCAGGCACGATGCAAGAAAGTGTCGGGATCCGGGGTTTCCCGGCATCGCCCTGCACCGGTATCGGCGCAAGAATCCCGCGCGCCGTCGTTTCGACTTCTGTTCTCAAGGCCGCGTCGCCCCGGCAAGGACGAGTGCGCGCGCAATCGCCGGTCTCGCTCGGCCCGGTTTCGTGCGGCAGAGAGAACATCCGCCGCACCGTTTTCTTCCGATGCTTCAAACATAAAGGTGTCGGCATGATTCGCTACATCATCATCGCCGCCGTCATTGTCGCGCCTCTCGCGCCTCTCGCGGTCTATCCAATCAAATATGATGCGAAGTCGCTGCGCAGCGACATCGCCCGACTCGAGCAAGACATACAACAAGAGAAAATCAGCATCGACATCCTCAAAGCCGAATGGGCGTTCCTGACGCAACCCAAACGGCTCGAGAAACTCGCGGGCGAAGTGCTCAACCTCGCGCCGACACAACCCGAAACCATGCGATTCCATATTCAGGATTTACCGTTTCGAACAACAAAGGAGACATCAAAATGATAGGACACGACTATCTCCCGCATCCAAGAGAAAGAATGCGCCGCAATATTCTCTCTGCAACCCCGCAGGCGTCCGCCGCACGCAGACTGTTAATCCTCATGGTCGGTTTTGTCTTCGTGTACGGAGTTGTCGGCGCGCGAATGCTCGACATCGCCACGCCAAGCTATCAGGTCAGTCCAATTGCAACCGCGCAAGCATCCTTCATCGCCGATGAGCGCAAACGTCCGACCATCACCGACAGAAACGGAAACATTGTTGCCATTGACATTGCGGCCGCATCGCTCTTTGCGGACCCCGCAAAAATATCCGATACGCACAACACTGCGCGCAAACTCGCGTCGCTGCTTCCCGTTGACGAGTCCGTCATCAAGGCCAAGTTGCAAAACCCAAACAAGCGCTTTGTCTGGATAGCCCGCTATCTCACGCCGAAGCAGCAAGCCGTGATTCACAATCTCGGATTGCCGGGCGTGGGATTCAAGCAAGAATACCGCCGCGTCTATCCGCATGGCGAACTCTTCTCGCACATTCTCGGATACGCAAACATTGATAACAAAGGACTCGCGGGATTGGAAAAATTCCTCGATCAAAACCCGAATGACGATTCTGTTGCGTTGTCCCTTGATATGCAGGTGCAACACGCCGTCCGCGAAGAACTGTTCGCCTCAATGCGGGAGTTTGACGCACGAGGTGCAACCGCAACGCTCCTCGACATCCGCAACGGCGAAGTGGTTGCAATGGTCTCGCTTCCCGATTTCGATCCGAATCATCCGATGCAGTCACCCCCGCGCAACCGCTTCAACCAAGCGACGCTCGGCGTGTACGAGCCCGGATCCGTCGTCAAGAGTTTCACCGTCGCGATGGCAATCGAGAGTGCGGGGTTGGAGCCCGATGAAATCTTCGATGCATCCGAGCCGATGCGCATCGGCAAATTCTCCGTCCGGGACTTCCGCCCGCAGGCGCGGCCGCTCAACATCGCGGAAATCCTCGCGCATTCCTCCAATATCGGAGCCGCAAAACTCGCGTTCCAGGTCGAGGAGCAACAGCACAGGCAATTCTGGAAGCAGCTCGGACTGCTGGATGCCGCGACCCTCGAAGTCCCTGAAACAGGAAAGCCGATCACGCCGAAAAAATGGGGCAGACTTGAACGTGCGACCATATCTTACGGATACGGCGTTTCCGTGTCGCCGTTGCAATTGGTGTCCGCAACCGCAACTCTCGTCAACGGCGGCATGCGGGTTGCGCCGACGATATTGCACCAGCCCCACATGCATGTCGAAGGCGAGCGTGTGCTCTCAAAAGAAACTTCCGAGACCATGCGTTCGCTGCTGCGGCAGGTCGTTCTTTCAGGCACCGGCAAAAACGCGGATGTTCCCGCCTATCCCGTTCTCGGCAAAACCGGAACCGCGGAAAAAGTCACCGCAAACGGGTATGACAAAAACAAGCGGCGCACCTTCTTTCTCTCCGCTTTCCCCGCTCAGCGGCCGCAATACACCCTCATCGTGATGATGGACGAGCCTAAAGCAAGCGCCTCGCCCTCCGGATATGCCACCGCAGGCTGGACCACGGCGCCTCTTACAAGTCGAATCGTCAAGCGGGTCGCTCCGTTGCTCGGCCTCCATCCCGCAGAAACGCACACATCACCGGAACGATACGCGCATCTTATCGCGCAACCCTAATGGCTAATCAGGCGGCAATGAAACTCTCAAACGATCACGTAAGCGCGGCGGCGTCCATGCGCTTAAGCGACCTGCTGGATGCTTGCGGGCGCGGCGGCCTGTTGCGCGGGGGAGTTGATGTCGATGTACACGGTTTGACCGAGGATAGCAGACGCATCGAGAACGGGTTTCTCTTTGCCGCGTTTCCGGGCAGCGAAAGCGACGGGCGCGGCTTTATCAATGATGCGCTGCGGCGCGGTGCCGTCGCCGTGTTGACCACGCCCGACACGCAAATGCCGCCCTCCGCCGATAACGACGCCGCCGTTTGGATTCGGGACGACAATCCGCGGGCGTTGTTTGCGCAGATGGCCTCCGTGTGGTTTCCTCGCAAACCCGAACGCATTGTGGCTGTCACCGGAACAAACGGAAAGTCCTCCACTGTTTTCTTTCTGCGGCAATTGTGGAGTCGTCTGGGTGCATGCGGCGCGAGCGTCGGCACGCTGGGTGTTCACAGCGATGTGCGAATCGATACGAGCGCCGCGCTTACGACGCTCGCACCCGTCGAACTTCATCGATTGCTGCAGGAACTCAACGATGAAGGCGTCACTCGAGTCGCGATCGAGGCGTCTTCGCACGGACTTGAGCAATGCAGACTCGACGGACTCCGCTTCGACGCGGCGGCTTTTACGGGATTCTCCCAGGATCATCTCGACTATCACGGTGACATGGAAAGTTACGCCGGGGCAAAACTCAAACTTTTTGAAGAGAGACTCGGCCCGAACGCATGCGCCGTTATCAATGCGGACATGACGATCGCGCAACAAGCCATTGACGTTGCCAGGCAGAAAGCGCGGCGGGTGCTCACCGTTGGTTTTGATAATAACGCGAACATCGCCATTACTTCGCTTGCATCCGATACGCAGGGGCAGTCCGGTGCATGCGTCTTTCAAGGCGCGCACTTCGACTTTCGACTCAATTTGATAGGTGCATTCCAGGCGCGTAACGCGCTCACCGCCGCCGCGCTGGCCATTGACGAAGGATTTGAGCCGGCGCAAGTCTTCGGCTTTATGTCCGTGCTCGAATCCGTTCCCGGGCGGATGGAAAAAGCCGCACGGCACAACGACGCAAGCATCTTCATTGACTACGCGCATACGCCCGATGCACTGGCAAACGTGCTTGAGGCCGCACGGCCGCACACCGGTGCGCGGTTGCGCGTCGTCTTCGGCTGCGGTGGCGAGCGCGACACCTCCAAGCGCGCGCAGATGGGAGACATCGCGTATACGCGCGCCGACGACGTCATTGTCACAGACGACAATCCGAGAAATGAAGATCCTGGCAGCATTCGACGCGAGATTCTTTCCGCATGCCCGAATGCCACGGAGATAGGCGACCGGCGCGACGCCATTCGACACGCGGTCGAATCACTTGAGCCCGGCGATATCCTTATCGTCGCGGGGAAGGGGCAGGAGCGGTTTCAACTTCGCGGCAACAATGCCGTTCCGTTTTGCGATCGCGATGAAGTCATCAAGGCGGTGTCATCATGAGCGCGCAGGCACTTTGGAGCGGCAAGGCGGTTCTCGAGGTAACCGGCGGCATCGGAGCCGCGCGCTGGAACGCGCAAGGCGTTTCCATCGATACGCGAACCCTCAAACCCGACGACCTGTTTGTCGCTCTCAAGGGTGAACATCACGACGGCCATGGATTCATTAACGATGCTTTTGCCGAAGGAGCGGTCGCCGCTTTGGTCGACCGCAGCCATCATCGTGCGAACGGCGGCACCGGCGGCGATCACATACAAGTCGCAAATCCGCTGCAGGCGCTCGCAAATCTGGCGGCGCACGCGCGCGCGCGGACATCCGCAAAAATCGTTGCAGTTACCGGAAGCGTTGGCAAAACCGGAACAAAGAACGCGCTGGGGCATGTGCTCTCTTCTCTCACACCAAAAACACATGCTTCAGCGCTCTCGCACAACAACCAATGGGGCGTGCCGCTGTCTCTGGCGCGGCTGCCGGCAGATGCAAATTTCGGAATTTTCGAAGTCGGCATGAACCGCGCCGGCGAAATCACGCCTCTTTCGCGACTCATTGCACCCGACGTCGCACTCGTCACCACGGTGCAGCCCGCCCACACCGAATTCTTCAATTCGATGGAAGAGATTGCGGATGCAAAAGCGGAAATTTTCAACGGACTGCGGCAGGGCGGTGTCGCCGTGCTCGGATGCGACGACGCCTGGTTCGGGAGACTCAATAACGCCGCCAAGCGGGCCGGTGCGAAAGTTATCACTTTCGGCAAGTCGCAAAACGCGGACATACGGCTTGCCGGCGCCGAAGAAGGCGGGGAGAGTTCCCGTGTCGAGGCCGAAGTCGAAGGCGTGCGCGTTAAATACACCCTCGGCGTTCCTGGATCGCATTGGATCGGCAATTCGCTCGCGGTGCTGGCGTGCTGTCATGCGCTAGGTATAAACGCCAAAGACGTCGCGCCGGCGTTCGCATCGCTGCAAGTTCCCTCCGGAAGAGGAACGCGACGCAAAATCGGGCATAAGAACGGAAATATTCTCCTCATCGATGAAAGCTACAACGCCAACCCTGCTTCCATGGAAGCCGCGATCGTGACGCTCGGCAAACATCCGGTCGAGGCAAGCGCGCGCCGCATTCTTGCGCTCGGCGACATGTTTGAACTCGGAGACGATGCAAAACAATGGCATCTCTCGCTGCTTCCCGTCATCAAAGACGCAGGCATCAATCTCGTATTTAGCTGCGGCGAGCAGATGCGCCATCTCTTCGATGCGCTGCCTTCCGAAATGCAGGGAAAACATTGCAGCGATGCGGCGGTGCTTGCACAAACACTCGAAGGCGTTTTGAGAGACGGCGATGCGGTGATGGTGAAGGGATCGAACGGGATGGGAATGAAGTGCATCATTAAACATATCGAGTCCAAAAGCGTTGAGGGGAAGGAGTAGTCCCATGTTGCTCTATCTCTTTTCCCATCTGGGCGAGCAAAGTCTTTTTGCCAACCTGTTTCGATACATCACCTTTAGAACCGGGGGTGCGATACTCACATCCCTGTTGCTGAGTTTCTTGTTCGCGCCCCTCATTATTCGAACGCTCAAAACACTGCAGCCGACGGGACAGCCCATCCGGGAAGACGGGCCTTCCAGTCACATCCTGACCAAGCGGGGAACGCCGACCATGGGCGGCGTGCTTATTCTCTTCGCGCTCATAGCTTCTTGTTTGCTGTGGACGAATTTGTCCAATCCGTATATTTGGGTGGTGTTGCTGGTAACGACAACTTTCGGAATCATCGGCTTCATTGATGATTACAGAAAAATTTCAGTGCGCTCGTCCAAAGGCATTTCCGCGAAAATGCGATTGATGCTCGAAGGAGGCATCGCTTTCATCGCCGCTTACATCATCTTCCGGATTGCGCCGATGCAACTCGCCGACCAACTTGCCGTACCGTTCTTTAAAGACGTGTTACTGCCGCTGGGGCCCGTGTTCTTTTTATTCGCAATGTTCGTCATCGTCGGGGCAAGCAACGCCGTCAACCTAACCGATGGGCTTGACGGGCTTGCCATTGTGCCGGTCATGATAGCGGCCGCAAGTTTCGGCGTAATCGCTTACCTTGCCGGAAATTTCGTCTTCGCATCCTATCTCCACATTCATTACATCCCCGGCGTCGGCGAACTTGCAATTTTCTGCGGGGCGTTGCTGGGCGCCGGTCTCGGCTTTCTCTGGTTCAACGCCCCTCCGGCAATGGTCTTTATGGGGGACATTGGCGCGCTCGCGCTTGGCGCCGCGCTCGGCACCATCGCCGTTGCTGCAAAGCACGAACTTGTTCTCGCAATCATCGGCGGGCTGTTCGTGCTCGAGGCTGTTTCCGTCATCGTGCAAGTGGCTTCGTTCCGCTGGACCGGCAAGCGCGTCTTCAAAATGGCGCCGCTGCATCACCATTTCGAACAGAAAGGATGGGCGGAACCAACCATCGTCATCCGCTTCTGGATTATCGCAACCGTCCTGGCGCTGCTGGGGCTCGCAACACTCAAACTGAGATAAGCAATGCTCGCACCCGGTTCTTACAAAAACAAAAAAGTCTGCGTCTTTGGACTCGGCCGCTCCGGTTGCGCTTCCGCGCTTGCGTTGCAGGAAGTCGGCGCGAGTGTCGTTGGCTGGGATGATGTTGCCGAAAGAAGACAGCACGCCGAAAGCATCGGCATCACGCTTGAAGAAACGCTCAAGGGCGATATCCTGCTGCCCGCGCCCGGGGTTCCCCTCACGCACCCTCAACCGCATCCCGTCATCACACGTGCACGCGATAACGGCATGGAAATTATCGGCGACATTGAACTTTTTCAGCAGGTCCTCAACGAGCAAAACGCAGGCGCCGAGTGGATTGCCATAACGGGAACCAACGGCAAAACAACAACCGCCGCGCTTGCAACACACATGCTCGAACAGGCGAACTTCGAAGTTGCGCTCGGCGGAAATATCGGCACGCCCGCAATGAGCCTTCCGCCTCCGCGGCGCAAACTCGTCTATGTGCTCGAAGTTTCCTCGTTTCAAATCGCGCTTACCCGCTCACTCGCGCCAAACATCGCCATACAACTCAATATCACCCCCGACCATATCGACAGGCACGGAACACTGCAGGAATACGCCGCTGTGAAGGCAAGGCTGTTCGCACGTCTGGGCCGGGGGCGCGGAAAATCGGTCGCGATCATCGGTGTTGATGATGCGCCGGGCCGCGCTTTGTTCGAGAAGTTGCATTTGCAAAAAAATATCAGGATTATCGCGCTCGCTCTCGAGGAAGCCAATCTCCCTCCAACCCTCGGGAGCGTGCGCGTCCAAAACGCAAAACTCATGGACAACATCAAACCCGCCGAACGCGGATGCTATGACATCGAAGGTGTTACGTCGCTCATCGGAAAGCACAACTATCAAAATATCGCGGCCGCTTTTGCCATCGGGAGAGTCTATGGATTGCCGGGAGCGCAAATTCTCAAATGCTTCAACGGATTCAAACCTCCGCAGCACCGAATGGAGCAAATCGCAAGCATTAGCGCCGTTACATTCGTCAACGATAGCAAAGCGACAAATGCAAATGCGGCGGCGCGGTCGCTTGAATGTTTTGACAAAATTCATTGGATTGTCGGAGGCATACCGAAAGCCGAAGGCATCAAACCGCTACGCGCCTTCTTTCCAAAAGTTAAACAGGCGTACATCATCGGAACGGCGCAGGAAGAATTCGCATCGCTGTTTAAGGAGTGCGGTGTCCCGCACAATTGCTACGGGAATTTGCGCGACGCTGTTGTCAACGCCGCATCAAACGCAAACGCGGGAGATGTCGTCCTGCTCGCACCGGCATGCGCGTCCTTCGATCAATTCGCCGACTTCGAGGCGAGGGGCGATGCGTTTCGCGATATTGTCGAGAGGTTGGCACAATGACCGTCTTTGCACGAACAGATAGAAGTCTTCTCGCGCTCTGGTGGTGGACCGTTGATAGGTGGATCCTCGCCGCGCTTATGCTTCTGTTGCTGCTCGGGTTTCTTTCGACGTTCGCGGCGGGGCCGGCGGCATCCGCGCGACTCGAACTTGAGCCTTTTTATTTTGTTTATCGACAGAGCATATTTCTGTGTTTGTCGCTCTTCATCATTCTAGCGCTCTCGCTCTTGCGGCGCGAAGATATACAAATGTTCGGCATTGTGCTCTTCGTTGTCTCGTACGCTGCAATGATTCTCACATTATGGGTCGGTGCCGAAACACGAGGTGCGGCCCGCTGGCTTCAAATCGGCGCCTTCACACTGCAGCCTTCGGAGTTTCTAAAACCTGCGTTCGTTATCCTCATGGCGACGCTTCTGGCGCCCGGGAAAAACAAAGGCACAACACAAGCATCAAGCGGGGAGGTCGTGCGGCGGCGCCTGTTCTCGATACTTCTGCCTCTAGCCGTCTTGCCGCTGTTGGCGCTGCAGCCCGACATCGGACAGGCTGCGCTCATTTTTGCCGCATGGTGTGTGCTGCTCTTCCTTGATGGTATACCGATTCTGTTCGTGCTGCTGCTCATAATCATCGCCGGGATGGGTGCCTTCGCAACCTATGTTGCCTTTCCCCATGTAAGCACGCGAATCGACCGCTTCTTTGATCCGGATAGAGGGGAAACATACCAGGCCGACAAGGCACTCGAGGCGTTCCAATCAGGCGGGCTCTTCGGGCGCGGGCCCGGCGAGGGCGAAATCAAATATCTCCTGCCCGATGCGCACACCGACTATGTCCTCGCGGTCATCGGCGAGGAATACGGCGGAATCGTCTGCATCTTTTTGCTCCTGCTGTTCTCTTATATCTTGCTGCGCGGGTTCTCCCGTTTTCTCGGGGAGCCCGACGTGTTTCTGCGGCTTGCGGCGTGCGGGCTGTTGTTTCTGTTCGGCACGCAAACACTCATCAACATGTCCGTCAATTTCAACCTGCTTCCTCCCAAGGGCATGACGTTGCCGTTTTTGTCGTATGGAGGATCGTCGTGTCTTGCCGTCGCAATCACAATGGGGATGGTGCTTGCGCTCTCGAGAGCGCGGACGCATGCGTCCCTGGATCACGAGGTTACAACATGAACAGTCGCCCGTCGCGTATTGCCCTAGCCGCCGGCGGTACCGGCGGGCACCTCTTTCCTGCCATCGCGCTCGGACGGGAGTTGCAACGGCGCGGATACATCCCGCATCTGTTCACCGACAAACGGGGCATGCATTTTTTGCAACAAAGCGACTGGCGCGACGAGCACGTCACATCGCTTGCCGCCGCAACTTTTGCAGGCAAAAAAAATCTCCGGCAGTATTTTCTCGCGTGCAAAACCATCGTCACAGCAATCATTGCCGCATGGAAATTGTTCGGGCGGATGCGTGCTTGCGCTGCCGTCGGGTTTGGCGGGTATCCGTCTTTTGCACCGTTGCTGGCGGCGCGTTTGCGCGGCGTTCCCGTGTGCCTCCATGAGCAAAATGCCGTCTTCGGGCGCGCAAACAAGGCCCTTGCGCCGCTCGCGAGGGTTATCACTTTTGCGTTTCCGTCAAGTGCAAAACCGGACACGGTGGTGACCGGAACGCCGGTGCGCGATGAGGTTCTTGCCGCGCGCGACATTCCTTACAGCGTGCCGCAGGCATCCGAACCGTTTCGCATCCTTGTCTTCGGCGGTTCGCAAGGAGCGCATATTCTAAGCAGCGCCATGCCCGAAGTTTTTAATCTGCTGCCGGAGTCTCTGCGTTCACGCATCCATGTTGTGCAGCAATGTCGAGACGAGGACATCGAGGTGCTTGAGCGCAATTATCAACAGGCGGACATCGCTTTCGAATGCGCGCCCTTCTTTTCCGATCTGCCGCAACGTATCGCGAATGCGCATATCGTTATTGCGCGCGCCGGAGCATCCACCATCGCCGAACTCACCGTCATCGGCAGGCCTTCCATTCTCCTGCCCTTGCCGGGCACTCTCGACGCCGACCAGTTCCACAACGCCGATATCCTCAAGCGTCATGGCGGAGCCTGGGTGCTCGAACAAAATGCGGAACTTGCAAATGAAATGGCGCGTTTGTTGCGCGAGTGCATGGAATCGTCCGCAATCCTTGCGCAAGTCGCAAGTAAGGCGAAAAACTTCGGCAAGCCGGACGCCGCGAAACGACTCGCGGATGTTGTCGAGCACACGGCTCGGTCGTCATCGAGGTTGTCACAATGAACACAATCATCCCTGAGCAGCATTTTTCGCGGGTCGAACACGTCCATTTCGTCGGTATCGGCGGCATAGGCATGAGCGGTATCGCGGAAGTCATGCACAACCTCGGTTACAAAGTTCACGGCTCCGACATCGCCGAGAACGCCAACACCCGCAGGTTGCGTGACCTCGGCATCGATATCAAGATCGGTCACAAAGCCGAAAACGTCGTAAACGCGCAAATTCTTGTCACTTCTTCCGCAATCAAGAACGCCAATATTGAAATCGAAGAAGCACGCCGCAGATTCATCCCCGTCATACCGCGTCCGAAAATGCTCGCCGAGCTCATGAGGCTCAAATCATCCATTGCCATCGCGGGCACGCACGGTAAAACCACGACAACTTCAATGGTGGCGACGCTCATTGATGCGGTCGGGCTCGATCCCACCATTATCAACGGCGGCATCATTAACGCCTATAACACGAACGGGCGGCTTGGAGCCGGTGAATGGATGGTTGTCGAAGCGGACGAGTCCGACGGCTCGCTGGCGAGCCTGCACGCAACCATAGCCGTTGTTACAAATATCGATCCCGAGCATCTTGACTATTACGGCGATTTCGAAGCCCTGCGCGCCGCCTTTGCAAGTTTCGTTCAAAATATTCCCTTCTACGGAACGGCAATCCTCTGCATTGATCATCCGGAAGTGCAATCTCTGGTCGGGCAGTTGCGCGACCGCAGGCTTATCACTTACGGATTCTCGCAACAAGCGGATGTGCAGGCGCGTTGTGTAGGCGAAAGCGACGACGGCCGTCCGCCCCACGAAGTTCTCATCCGCGACCGCCAGAGCGACAAGTGTAAGAGCCTCGGCATCTTCAAGCCGCCAATGATCGGTGCGCACAATGTTTCCAACGCGCTTGCAGCCGTCGCGGTTGCAAGGCAACTCGGCATCAAAGGCGGACTCATCCTCGAGACGCTTGCCACGTTCTCCGGCGTACGCAGACGCTTCACGTTAACAGGAACATGGAAGGGCATCAATATCCACGACGATTACGCGCACCATCCCGTCGAAATTAAAGCGACACTCGAAGCTGCAAGAGACGTCTGCAAAGGTAAGCTCATTGCCATCGTGCAACCGCATCGATACACGCGGTTGCAGGAATTATGGGATGCATTTTTATTCTGCTTCGATGACGCGGACGTTGTCGTCGTCATGCCCGTATACGCCGCCGGAGAAGAACCTATAAACGGGTGCGACAACGTTGGCTTCGTTGCCGCGCTGTCCGAGCGGGGGCATCGCAATGCCATTGCTATTAACACTCCCGATGACATCGCTCCTTTTGTCGCGCGCACGGGCGAGCCCGGCGACATGGTCGTTGTGCTCGGTGCCGGAAATTCCACAACATGGGCAAACGAGCTTCCACGGCAACTCTCCGCCCTTCAACCCGGGAGTGCGCACGCATGAACACCGATACTTCGGGACACTCCGTCCGTCTTCCGAAAACGCACGGGCGCTACCTGTTCGACACACGGCTCGCACGGTACAGCTGGCTGCGGGTTGGCGGCAGTGCCGACATTCTCTTTCTTCCGGCCGATGCAAGCGACCTCGCAAACGTGTTGGCGGAATTGCCGCGCGAGTTTCCTGTTACGACCATCGGCGTCGGCTCTAATATTCTCGTGCGCGATGGCGGCGTACGCGGGATGGTCGTGCGACTCGGGCGCGCCTTCGCGAACATCAAGATCGAAGACAAGCAATGCATACGAGTCGGAGCCGCAACTCTCGACGGAGTTCTCGCACGTACGGCCCTCGAGGCAAACATTGCGGGCTTGGAGTTCCTTGATGGAATCCCCGGAACCGTCGGCGGCGCGCTCCGGATGAATGCAGGCGCGCACGGCGAGGACATCGCGGGCGTGTTGATAGAAGCTGTCGCCCTGGACCGCAACGGCAAACGGCACGTCTTTAGCAAAAAAGACATGAATTTTTCTTATCGGCATTGCGGCATTGATGAAGACGTCATCTTTTTGGAGGCGTTGCTGCAAGGCCGCGCATCCTCGTATGAGAAAATCGAGGCACGACTCGAAACCTTGCGAAAGAAACGCGCTGCATCCCAGCCTATCCGCGCATTCACCGGCGGAAGCACTTTCAAGAATCCTTCCGAAAGCCATTCCTCCGAGAGTCGTTCCAAAGGCGGCAAGAAGGCATGGCAGCTCATCGAAGCGGCCGGGTGCAGGGAAATGCGGAGAGGAGATGCAATGTTCTCGCCGCAGCATTGCAATTTCCTCGTCAATGCAGGAAACGCATCCGCATCGGACATCGAAAGTCTCGGCGAAGAAGTGCGCGAGCACGTGAAAGAGAAAACAGGTGTTACGCTCGAGTGGGAGATCGTGCGCATCGGCGAGAAGGAAGTGGCGACATGAACGCAATCCAGACACGCATTGACGCCGGTGAAAAGTTGCACGTCGCGGTCCTTATGGGAGGATGGTCGGGCGAACGCGACATCAGTTTAATGAGCGGGCGCGGGTGTGCCGATGCGCTCCGGCGCGAAGGCTTCAAGGTTAGCGAAGTTGATGTCGATCATTCCGTTGCAAGCAAGCTTGAAACTCTCAAACCCGATGTCGCGTTCAATGCTCTGCACGGGGCAGGCGGCGAAGACGGATGCATCCAGGGCGTGCTCGAGACGCTTGAAATCCCCTACACGCATTCCGGCGTGCTTGCTTCTGCTCTCGCGATGAACAAGGAAATATCGAAGCGTTTGTTCTCCGCGCACGGCCTTCCTGTCGCGCAAGACCGCATCGTCGCACGAACGCGAGCGGCCGCCGAACACGCCCTCGAACCTCCTTATGTCATCAAACCCTTGTGCGAAGGATCGAGTCTCGGAGTTTTTCTCGTCCTCGACGAGGATGCGCCGCCTCCGCCGGAACTATTGAATGATGCGTGGGAGTTCGGCGAACGCATCATGGTCGAGCGATTCATCCCCGGGCGCGAACTCACTTGCTGCGTCATGGGCGACAAAGCCCTTGATGTCATTGACATTGTCACCGACGGAGGTTTCTACGACTTTCAAAACAAGTATACGCCCGGAGGATCCCAGCATATCCTTCCTGCGGACGTTCCCGGCGATGTGTATCGCCGCACGCAGGAAATTTCGTTGCACGCGCACCGCGTCCTTGGATGCAGAGGAGTCTCGCGCGCAGATTTTCGCTTCGATGAGGCGCTTGGTGTCGACGGCATCATCCTACTCGAAGTCAACACGCAACCCGGTATGACGGAAACATCCCTCATCCCGGATATGGCAAACCACATCGGGATTCCCTACGACAAGCTCGTCAAGTGGATCGCACAGGACGCATCATGCTGGCGCTAAAGTTCAAAATACTTTTGCTTGTGTTGCTCGTGGTGGCAGTTGCAACCACAGGCTGGGGCAGCGTGATACTCCTGCGGGAAGAGATTTCCCTGCGTATTTCCGAAAGCCTTGATTTCCAACTCAAAGAAATCATCATGCACGGCAATACGCGGGTCAAACAAGAGACTCTGGTCGAGGCGCTTTCCCTTGAGCGCGGGGCGGCAATGCTTCCCATCAATCTCTTCGAGGCAAAGGCGCGACTCGAATCGCTTGAGTGGGTCAAGAGCGCGTCATTGCGACGAATCCTTCCCGGTACCATTGAGGGGCATATCCATGAGCAGGAGCCCTTTGCCTTCTGGCAAAAAGGAGGACGGTTGTTCTTGATCAACAGCGACGGCGATGCGTTCCTTGATCTTGGCTTGGCAGATTCGCCTGATGTCGAGGGGATGAAGTCCGTTAAAACAACTTTGCCTTATTTGGTCGGCGCCGGCGCGCTTGAAAGCGGCGTCGAGTTTGTCGAGGCGCTCGAGAACTATCCGGCCATCAAAGAGAAAACAAAAGCGGCCGTGAGAGTCGGCCGGCGGCGGTGGGACCTTCATCTTGACAACGGCGTACGTGTGCAAATGCCGGAGAAGTCTTTCCATCAAGCGCTTGTTCGATTGCGGCAACTTCATCTCGAATATGACATCTTTCGCCGGGATGTTCAAATCATTGACTTGAGAATCAATGATCGCATCGGGTTTGCCTTGCGTGAGGGTGCGGTGATGCCGGAAATATCCGAAGCGGTCGTGCTGCCCAACGCTATAGGCATCATTCCGTTGCGGCCGAAAGCAAGAAGGGACGGATAACATGGGCATTATCGAAAGCATTAGTGGAAGTTTAAAGCGGCGGGCAAGGGGCGCGGAAGGCTCGAACCTGCTTGGCGCTCTTGACATCGGAAGCTCGAACATCTCGTGTCTCGTCGTTCGCAAAGACGGCGGCGGCAACGGTGCGTGGGAGGTTGTCGGGGCATCACGGCGGATGTCCGCAGGCATCAAGGCCGGTCGCATCGTCGATATGAGTGCCGCGGAAGCTACCATCCGCGCTTGTGTTGATGCTGCCGAGCAAATCGCCGGGGGGCGCGTGCGCTCCCTCGTTGTCGGTTTCTCCTGCGGGGCGCCGGAAGGCCGGATGATTTCGCTTAGCACGCGGTTGAACGGGTCGGTCGTGCGCGATGAGGACGTCGTCTGGCTGCTGCGGCAAGGATGCGAACAAAACCTGCGAGCCGGTAGAACGTCCGTCCACGCGATTCCGTGCAGTTTCCGCATTGACGATTCCGAGACCGTTCGAGACCCTCGGGGAATGTTCGCAAGAACGCTTCACGCCGATATTCACGTCATTGATGCCAAGGCAAACGTTCTGCAAAATCTCACCGCCTGCATCCGGCGCTGCCATCTCGATATTGAGCGGTTGGTGGTTGCATCCTATGCCAGCGGGTTAAGCGTGCTGTCCAACGATGAAACCGAACTTGGAGCAATCTGCATCGATCTTGGCGGGGGAAGTTCGCAAGTCTCCATGTTCTTCGGTGGTGCGCTTGTGTACATTGACGAGACACACCTTGGCTCGCAATACATCACCAACGACATCGCGCGGGGAATCCCGACGCAACTCGGACAAGCCGAGCGGCTCAAAATGCTTCACGGCGGCGTTTTCGAAGATCCGGCCGATACGTCCGAAATGATTTCCTGCGCCAAGCCCGGCGAGGAAGAGGAATCCGAAACACACCAAATTTCCCGGGCAAATCTTATCAATATTATCCGCCCGCGACTCGAGGAAATTTTTGAAACCGTCCGAGAGCGTCTGCGGCAGAGTTCCTATTACGATCTTGTCGGTAGATGCATCGTTCTCACCGGCGGAGGCGCTTCCCTTGCCGGGGCAAGAGAACTCGCGTCAAATATTTTCGATACAGAAGTGCGGGTTGGCCAGCCTTCCTGGGTCAGCGGCCTCCCCAAAGCCATGTGCGGGCCCGACTCATCCGTCGTCGTAGGGTTGCTCGCATGTATCCAGGAAACCAACAATACGGACATCATCACAAACACAGGAGTTACTTCCGCGATGAAACGCATCGCAAGTTGGCTTCGTGCCAGTAGCAACTAACAATGATCATCAACCAAGCAACCTTAACCACCAAACTAGAGGAGTGAAGAAAATGACAATCACATTAAACCTTCCCGATACAACAACGGATCTCAAACCCAGAATCATGGTTTTCGGAGTCGGAGGCGCCGGCGGCAACGCCGTCAAGAATATGATCGATTCCGGACTTGAAGGCGTGGAATTCGTCGTTGCAAATACAGACGCGCAAGCCCTTGAGCAATCTCCGGCTGAACGAAAGATTCAAATGGGCGTCTCCATTACGCAAGGACTCGGTGCCGGCTCGCATCCGGAAATAGGGCGCGCCGCTGCCGAAGAGGCCTTGCCCGAAATCCTCGAGAATCTCCACGGATGCCACATGGTCTTCGTTACCGCAGGCATGGGTGGAGGCACGGGGACGGGCGCCTCTCCCGTCATCGCGCAAGCCGCACGAGAACAGGGGATCCTTACACTGGGCGTGGTTACCAAACCCTTCCAGTTTGAAGGTGCCCGTCGAATGCGCATCGCGGAAGGAGGGGTTACCGAACTGCAAAAGCATGTCGACACTTTGCTCGTCATTCCCAACCAAAATTTGTTTAGGCTCGCCGACGAAACAACAACTTTCGCCGACGCCTTCGCAATGGCGGACAGGGTCTTGCATTCGGGAGTCTCGTCCATTACCGACTTGATGGTGAAGCCCGGACTCATCAATCTTGACTTTGCTGACGTGAGATCCGTTATGGATGAAATGGGCAAAGCCATGATGGGAACCGGAGAAGCTTCGGGCGAACGGCGTTCTCTCGAAGCTGCGCAGGCGGCGATTTCCAACCCGCTGCTTGACGATGTCACCATGGCAGGCGCACGAGGCGTCCTCATTAACATCACGGGCGGACCGGACATGACACTCTTCGAGGTCGACGAGGCCGCAAACCACATTCGGTCCGAAGTTGACGATGATTGCAACATCATCATCGGATCAACCTTCTCTCCCGAGTTGCAAGGCAAGATGCGTGTCGCGGTTGTCGCAACCGGTATTGACGGAAATGAAAATGAGGAAAGCGAGGACAAGCCCTGGGACTCCGACGACAATGGAACCCTCGGGAAAGTCTATCCCATCCATTCGTTGAGACCTGCCGAAGGCAGAGATGCACGAATGGAGACATCGGCGAAGAAGGAAGAAGGCGGGTTGCATCTCGATATCTCAAGACGCAAGCCAATCGCGCTTGGAAAAATCGAGAGGGAGGAACCCGCATCTGAATCCGTAAGGGAGAGTCTCGATAGCCATAGCAACGCAACCGGAGACGTCGACAGAGGCGGTGGTATTGAAGAAGAGGCGGAAGTCATCTTCACTACCTCGTCCGAGTCCAAGACTGACGACGGAAGAAGCGTTGATGTCATTGACGACACAGGAGAAGTCGCGCCGCCGATGATGTCGTCGGCAAAGCCGGCGCGAGGTTCCTTCTGGAACTTCTGGTTTAGAGGACATCGGCAAACACGGAGGCCTTCCCACCTTGTTGCAGCCGTTGCGTCCGCAAACGAAGTCGCAAGCCCGAGCCTCGAATATCCCCTGGGTAAAAACGAAACCATGGCCGAAGATCAGCTCGAGATCCCCACATTCCTTCGACGGCAGCAGGCAAACTGATATAATCGAAGGATGCGAAAATGGCAAGGCACGTTGGATTCCCGCATCACCGCCGCAGGCATCGGTCTGCACGGTGGTGAGCGGGTCTCCATCGCTTTGACGCCCGCCGCCGCCGGCAGCGGTATCACCTTTGCGCGCGAGGGAGGCGATGGCATCCCCGCAAGCTACGAACATGTCACATCCACGCCGTTGTCCACGCGACTTTCTAACGGCGGGGAGGAGATAGCAACCGTCGAACATGTCCTCGCCGCTTGTTTTGTGTGCGGGATCGACAATGCCTGCATTGAAGTTGACGCCGGGGAGATTCCCATCATGGACGGGAGCGCCTTGCCTTTCGCCGATCTTATCCTCGAGACGGGCGTGCGCACCATGGAGGCGCCATTGCAGCACATTCGAGTGTTGAAGTCCGTTGCGGTCGAGGAGGAAGGCAAGCGCGTCGAACTCGCTCCTTTTGACGGGTTTGCTGTTGATGTCGAGATTGATTTTAAGGACAAGGTAATTGGACGGCAAAGATTTCGAGCAAATATGAGCGAAGTGAATTTCTTGCACGAAGTCCTGCCCGCCCGAACCTTTGCCTTTGAACGGGATGTCGAAGCCATGCGGGCAAGGGGATTGGCGCTTGGCGGGTCGCTCGATAACGCTATTGTTATCGGCGAGAACGAGGTCCTCAATCCGGAAGGATTACGCTTTAAAAACGAATTTGTGAGGCACAAATGCCTCGATGCCATCGGCGATATGGCCCTCGCGGGCAAACCCCTGCTCGCGCACTACCGCGCATATGCGCCCTCGCATGCGCTCAATAACCAACTCCTGCGTAAACTTTTCTCCCGTCCCGACGCATGGAAACTCGAAAGCGGCGGTGATTTGGGGTAAACTGGAGCCTCCAATCATACGAGGTCATCCGTGGAACCCACAGCGAACCTGAAAGAATGGTACAAGGCCGCAGGCATCGAGACGCGTGACGCGCCTCGCCGCGCCCGGTGTGGCGTGCCGATGCGTTCGCTCTATGTGCGTGAAGATTTGCCGCTGTGCGAGGGCATGGCTGCGAATCGTTCGTGGCGTATCATCCAGCATATCGACCATCCCGACAACGGCAGCGCCGCCGAGTTTGTCAACGAAGATATTGCAAACGAGGTCGACATCTTGCTGCTCGAATGGTCGAGCGCGGTCCGGCAACCGGGAGTTTTTTGCGCCGATGTGAACGGCGTGTCGGTCGCTTGCGTTGATGATTTCTCGGCGTTATTTGATGGCAAACGGATTCCCGCACTCGCACTCAATGCCGGCGCATTCTCACTGCCGGCGGCAGCGGTATCCTTGGCGTTTCAAAAAAACCTGGAATTCGAGCTCGGAATTGATCCCTTGGGCGCGCTTGCAGGTGGAGGTGTCTTTTCTTTTGAAAATGAAATCGAATACATGTGTGACGCAGCCATTCACGTTGGGCGGCATTGTTCCAACACGAAGACGGTGGGCGTCAAAACGGCTCTCTACCACCTTGCGGGTGCATCCGATGTTCACGAACTCGCCATCGCCGTTGCAACGGGGAAAGAGTATATGGAGGCGCTCTTAAACGCGGGCGTCGGCATTGACGACGCTTGCAAGCAAATCGCTTTCACTCTTAACTGTGATACCGATTTTTTTCCGCAAATCGCAAAATTACGCGCCGCACGCATTCTGTGGAGTCGCGTCGCCGAAGCATTCGGTGCGGCGAAAGAGTCGCGGGCCATGTATCTCAACGCCGAAAGCGCGCATCGCTTTCTTACAAAATACGACCCCTGGACAAACATTGTTCGCATCGCGACCGCTGGATGTGCCGCAAGTATCGCTGGTGTCGATGCGCTGGCGCTCCATCCGTTCACGCATGCGTTGGGTGTCGCCGATAAAGACGCGAGACGCATTGCACGCAATATCCATTTTCTTTTGCGTGAAGAGGCAATGCTCGGCGAAGGCGTTGATATAGCCGCCGGAACTTGGAGCATTGAAGGCTTGACGTATGACATGGCGCAAGCGGCGTGGGAGATGTTCCAGGAAATCTGCAAGCGCGGGGGTATGGCGAAGGCGCTGCGCTCGGGGTGGCTGGCCGAGCGTATTCGGGAGCAGCGGGAGTGGCGCATGGAGCAAATTGCAACAGGTAAAGCGCATATCGTTGGAATCAATGCGCATCCGCATTTGGAGGAGACACCGGTTTCGATGTGTTCCATTGATGCAGAGACTCGACGCCGTGTTGATACGCATGTTCTCGACGGCTTCGAAACGGGGGAGTCGAAGCTGCAAGCGGGAGAGGGCAGGAGTTTTGCCCAACTGGTGGAGCATGCTTCGGGCGGGGCGCGCCTGGGAGAGTTGGCGGGATTGCTCGGTGGCGGCAGGCGGGAGGATTGCGCACCGTTACCGCGGATGCGCGAAAGCGAGTCGTGGGAATCGCTGCGCGACAAAGGCGCGTCTTTCGAGGCAAAACACGGGACATTGCCCGGGGTTTTTATACTGGAGAACGGCGCGGCATCCCGGGCGCATCGCGCCCGAGTCGAAGATATTTTGAATTGTGCCGGGTTGAGAGTTGCAGGGGAGGGGAGTCTCGAGCATTTCAAGAAAAGCGGAGCGCATTTCTCCGCTGCCCTTGAAGACGAATCCGTGCAATTGCTCTCCAAAGACGATTCCTTCTCGCTTGCTTTCGATTCACAGAGCGATTTCCCGAAAACTTTCTCAAGTCTTTATGAGAATCTCAATAAGTTGGAAGCACGTCCATGAATCATCCGGATTTCTCTGAACTCCCTTTGCAGGATCTGCCATCCAAGGCCGAAACACAAAAGCGGGAGTTGTCGCTCTGCGACACGCTTCCTGGATTCTTGCCCTTTCTGCGTGGTCCTTATCCGCTCATGTATGCCTCGAGACCTTGGACTTTAAGGCAGTATGCGGGCTTCTCTACCGCAAGAGAATCCAACGCGTTCTATCGTCGTAATCTTGCCGCCGGGCAAAAAGGACTCTCTGTCGCCTTCGATCTCGCAACTCACAGAGGCTATGACTCCGACCACCCGAGAGTCTCCGGTGATGTCGGAATGGCGGGAGTTGCCATTGACTCCGTCGAGGATATGAAGCTTCTTTTCGATGGCATTCCGCTGGAGGATATCAGCGTATCCATGACGATGAACGGGGCCGTGCTCCCCGTCATGGCCATGTATATCGTTGCCGCCGAAGAGCAAGGCGCGATGCAATCCCAACTCTCCGGAACCATACAGAACGATATCCTTAAAGAATTTATGGTGCGCAATACCTACATCTATCCACCAATGCCGTCCATGCAAATTGTTTCTGACATTATCAGTTACACTGCGGGCAATATGCCGCGTTTCAACTCCATATCCATCTCCGGATACCACATACAAGAGGCAGGCGGCACCGCCGACCTCGAGCTCGCCTACACGCTCGCCGATGGAATCGAATATGTGCGTGCCGGTGTCGCTGCCGGACTCGACATTGACGAATTCGCGCCGCGGCTCTCCTTCTTCTGGGGTATTGGCATGGACTACGTCACGGAAGTTGCAAAACTCAGGGCCGCTCGCGCGCTGTGGGCCGACCTGCTCGAACCTTTTTCGCCGGCAAACCCGCGCTCTTCTTGTCTGCGGGCACACTGCCAGACATCCGGGTGGAGTCTCGCCGCTGCCGACGTATTCAACAACGTCACACGCACACTCATCGAAGCAACGGCGGCGGTTCACGGACATACGCAATCCCTCCACACCAACGCCCTTGACGAAGCCCTTGCACTCCCAAGCGCCTTCAGCGCCCGCATCGCCAGAAACACGCAGCTATTCCTGCGATACGAGTCCGGCGCATGCGACGTTATTGACCCTTGGGGGGGAAGCGATGCCATTGAGGCAAAATGCGCCGAACTCATTCAACGCGCCCGTGAGCATATCAAAGAAATCGAACAGTACGGGGGAATGGCAAAAGCTATTGAGCAAGGTATTCCAAAAATGCGCATCGAAACCGCTGCCGCGCAAACGCAAGCGGCTCTCGACCGTAACGAGCAAATTCGTGTCGGCGTTAATAAATATCGGCCCGAAGGGGAGAGTCGCATTGAACTTCTCGAAATTGACGCCGCCGATGTACTTGCCGAACAGGTCGAGCGACTCGAGTCGTTACGCCAATCACGCAATGATGTTCGATGCCGTGAGAGTCTTGAAGCCTTGCGCAACTGCGCGGCCTCCGGAAACGGAAACCTCCTTGAACTTTCCGTCAACGCCGCGCGGGAGCGCGCGACCGTTGGTGAGATCAGCGAGTCTTTGGCGGATGTGTTTGGACGTTTCGAGGCGCGGGTCCAGGGTTTGCAGGGAATTTACGCCGGCGACAACGCCAACGACGACGAAACCGTCAACGCCGTTCGCGAGCGTGCGCACGACTTTGAGCAACGTCACGGGAGGCGTCCGCGCATCCTCGTTGCGAAACTCGGACAAGACGGTCACGACCGGGGGCAGAAAGTCATCTCCGCTGCATTCGCCGATCTAGGCTTTGATGTCGATATAGGGTCTCTTTTCCGAACGCCCGAGGAAGTCGCACGCCAAGCCGTCGAAAACGACGTACACATCATCGGCGTCAGTTCTCTGACCGCGGGGCATAAAATTCTCATTCCGCAACTTTACAGGGAACTGCGCGGGCATTCGCGACAGGACATATTCATCGTCGTCGGCGGAGTTATTCCGGAGAGTGATTTTCCGTTGTTGCAGAACTCCGGCGTGCGCGCAATATTTCAGCCCGGAACACCCATTCCGCAATCCGCCCTCGAACTCCTTGAACTCCTCGAGCAGGGACGGGCATCATGAAGGCGGCGGCGATGACTCTTCCGTCGCAGCGAGCGGAAGAATTTGCCAAAGGCGTGCTTGCCCGTGAGCGCGCAACGCTCGGGCGTGCAATCACCCTCATCGAAAGCTCCAGTCCGAACGATAGGGCTGACGCCGCGCAGCTTTTGCGCTTGCTTCTCCCCCGCACCGGCAGCGCCTGTCGCATCGGCATCAGCGGCGCGCCCGGCGCAGGCAAAAGCTCCCTTATCGAAACGCTCGGATGCGAATTGCTCGAACGCGGTCATCGCGTCGCCGTTCTCGCCGTCGATCCGTCCTCTGCAAACAACGGCGGAAGCATTCTCGCAGATAAAACCCGTATGCAAAAACTCGCCGCATCCTCCGGCGCATTCATCCGGCCGTCACCTTCCGCGGGAGCGAGCGGCGGCGTTGCCCGCGCAAGTTTTGAGACGGTATTGCTCTGCGAGGCCGCGGGATTTGATATCATCCTCGTTGAGACCGTCGGAGTCGGGCAGATAGAGAGCGCTGTCGCGGATATGGTCGACATCTTTGTGCTGTTGGCACTGCCCGGAGCAGGAGACGAATTACAGGGAATTAAAAAAGGCACGCTCGAACGCGCAGACATTATACTCGTCACAAAAGCGGACGGGGAACGTGAAGATCTTGCGCGTGCGGCGCTCGCACGATATCAAGAAGCCGTCAGCATCTTGGCTACGCTTTCTTCGAGGCACTCGCCGCATCTCGCCTTGTGTAGTGCACACAGCGGATTTGGAATTACGGATCTCTGCGAGTTGTTCGAAAAACTCTACGTTCGGTTAAAGGATTCCGGCGCACTTGAGGCCCGCAGAGGCAAGCAGCGCGTTCGGCGCATGAAACTCATGCTTGAAAGCGAACTTATGGCATTATTCTTGCGTGACAAGCAAATGCGTTCTTGGTTGCACGAAAGCGAAAGCGAACTGCTCGAAGGAGCAACAACGCCGTTTCTTGTCATTGACGATATCATCGAACGTTTTGAAGGCAAACTCACGGGTGGATCATGAGCCGGCAATTTCGTTATATATTCCTGCAGATGTTCGCGCCGTTTTTAACAGCGTGCGTTATTCTTATGGTTCTTCTTTATCTCGTTAACATCCCGCGCGTGCTCGACGTCCTTCTCGCGCAGGGTGGAGCCGTGAATCTCATGTTCTTGATGCTCGTGTTCATAACACCTAAAATTCTTGCGTACATTTTACCGGTCGCCTTGCTGGTTGCGAGTCTTTATGTCCTTTACCGTTTGCATATTGATCTTGAACGTGTCGCCATGCAAGCGAGCGGCTTTACTTATTGGTCAATCGCGCGGCCCATGCTTGCTTTTGCCGCCGGAGTCCTGTTCGTTGTGCTCGTAATTCATGCTTACATCATGCCTCTTGGACAACGGGCGTTTCAGGACCGGGTTTTCGAAATCAACGAAACTATCACGGCGGCGGTATTGCGTCCGGGACAATTCAATACTCTCACATCCGGTGTCACCGCTTTCGTGCGCTCGAGAGATTCCAATGGAGTGATTCGTGACATTCTCGTGCAGGACGCAAGGGATCCCGAGCGCCCGACAAGTTATCTCGCCGCGCAAGGAACTCTCTTGCAAGCCCCCGAGGGACTTCGCCTCGAAATGCGCAACGGTAGCATTCATCGCTTCGAAGAGCCCGACAATCCTGCCTCTCTCAACATTCTGCGTTTCGACAGGTACCTCTATGACCTCTCCGAACTCACGCAGAAGTCCGAAACGCGGATTCTCAAATCCCGCGAACGGTTTCTCTATCAACTTTTTTACCCGGACATGTCCGAAATATACAACCGGTCGCGCGTCGACACTTTTCGCGCCGATGCACACAACAGGCTTGCCTCTCCACTCTTTTGTTTGGCCTATGTTCTCATCGCGCTTGCGGCCTTCCGAGAACTGACAGCACGATACGGATATCTGCCGCAAATCATCGTGACCATATCCGTCGCTTTAACCGCACGACTCGTCTACCTCGGAATCACCGGACTCACAACGGAAAATCCAATCTGGAATCTTTTCCTCTACGTCGTCCCGTTAGGCGTATCACTGTTCGCCGTGCTGTTTATCATCTACGGCGTCCACGGAATCATGCGATTCGTGCCGCGCACTCGAGAAGCGGGCAGGGGAGCATCATGAAGAGTTCTTATTCTCTCTCTTTTTACATCGGCAGGCGGTTGCTTCTTTATTTTTGTTTAACGCTTTACGCCTGCGTGTTATTGATTTTTTTCATCGATCTTGTCGAGTTGTTTCGACGCGCAGACGGAGGCGAGCAAGTCGGATGGGGTCTGCTCTTTGGAATCGGCTTGTTGCGGTTGCCGTTGCTTATCGAGCAATTACTTCCCTTGATTCTGTTGTTCGGGGTTCTGCTTACTTGTTTTCAACTCTCACGTTCGCAAGAGCTTATTGCAATGCGTTCAATAGGGATGTCGGTGTGGCAGTTTCTTGCGCCTACCTTGCTCTTTGCTTTTTTTCTCGGAGTCATCAGCGTGCTCCTTTACAATCCGCTTGCATCCGTGCTCGCCGCACGAGCCGAACCCCTTGAAAACAGATACATTGAGCAACGATCAAGCACTTTCGCAATCTCATCCTCCGGCGTCTGGTTGCGGCAGGCGGACGAGCAGGGGCACTCCGTCGTGCATGCGCAGCACGCCGAAGAACTTGCGGACGGGCGTCTGCGACTCTCGCAAGTCAGCGTCTTTCTGTACAATGCAAGCGCCATCTTCAACGGAAGGCTTGATGCGAAAATTGCAACGCTTCACGACGGATTTTGGGAACTGCAAAATACATGGGAACTGCGCCCCGAGACTGCGGCAGTCTTCCTCGGTAAATACTCCCAGCCCACAACCTTAACGCTCGGGCAGATTCGCGAAAGTCTCGCAGACCCGGACACTATTTCTTTTTGGGAACTGCATGACTTCATAAAGCACACCCAAACCACCGGTCTCTCGGTCACACGATATCAAACACACTACCAAAAACTCATTGCAACCCCCTTCTTCCTGTGTGCGATGATTTTGCTGGCGGTCACCTTCGTTTTTCGGCTGTCGCTCGAGCGTCCAAACGGAATTGCCATTCTTGGAGCAACGCTATGCGGCGGCATGCTTTTCTTTTTCCGGGACTTTCTGTTGCAATTAGGGGCGTCCGGAGTCATCCCCATTGCTCTTGCCACATGGGCGTCCGGAGTCATCGCCATTTGTTTGAGCGGGGCGGTTTTGTTACACATGGAAGGGCGATGAAGGCGTTATTTTCATGCATCATGCTCCTTGTCTTCGCCGTCGTGTCATTCTCGACCGCGCGCGCGCAAGAAAACGAACCTGTTACGCTCCATGCTGATTCGTTAACTTATCTACAGGAAGAAGGACATGTGTTCGCCGAGGGAAATGTTGAACTGCGGCAAGGCGCGTGGATACTCCTTGCCGACAAACTCACTTACGATGAAGCAACGGGAATGATTAATGCTTCGGGAAATATCGCACTTGCAACGCCGGGGGGAGAGGTTGTATTCGCGGACGAGGCAAACTTCACCGAAGCATTGCGGTATGGAGAGGTATCGAAAGTATCCATGCGCCTCGTTGACGACTCACGACTCGTGGCTCGTTCGGCATCCCTGCGAGGCGAGCAGAGCTTTCTTGAGCAGGCGGTTTATTCCGTCTGCCAGCCGTGTGAAGAGTCCGAGAGGGGAGTTGTCCCGCCCCCGATCTGGCAGGTTAAAGCATATAAGGTTGAAAGGAATGAAGGCGAGGGAATCATTCAATACGAGGACGCGAGCTTGGAATTCTTCGGTGTGCCAATCTTCTACACTCCGTTTCTGTTTCATACGGACCCTTCCATTCCCAAGAGGTCGGGGATTTTGCTGCCGGGCTTCTTCTCTTCCTCGCACCTCGGGCTGGGAGTTGAAATTCCCTTCTTTTGGAACGTTGCTCCCAACTATGACTTAACCTTCGTGCCGCGCTTCTATTCCGATGGTGATGTCCTCTGGCAGAGCGAGTGGCGCCATCTGACACAAACCGGCCGATATAATTTAGATGCCGCAGCCGTTCTCGAGTCACGTGCAAACCGTCAGCCTGGAGTTACGGAAGGATTTCGGGGTGCGTTTTTTGGGGAAGGTCGATTCCAGCCTTTGCCGGAATGGTTCTGGGGCTTCGATATCAACACCACAACCGATGACACTTTCCCGCGCCGCTTCGATCTTTCGCAAGAAACGCAATTCACCTCAACGCTCTTCCTTGAACGTTTCAACGAAGAGCATCAGTTGCGCATCAACGGCTATCACTTCCAAGGTTTGCTGGAAGGAGACAGCCAGTCACAGTCTCCGATCATTCTGCCGCTCATGGAATATACACGCAGGCTTCCGGGACTCTACGCTGGCGGGCGTGCAACTCTCGAGGGAAGTTTCCTTGTGCTTGCACGTGAAAAGGGCGTGCAGAGCCGAAGGTTATCGACATCGGTAACTTGGGATCGAGAATTCTTCGATAACTTCGGTTCTGTCTATGAGGTCAAGACGCAAATACGCGGTGATATTTATCATGTCGAGAACGTTCCCCATCGAAATTCCGAAGGCGACCGCCGCGCCGAATTCATTGAACGCTTTCTCCCGACTGCCGGATTCGAATGGCGCTTTCCCCTTGCACGCACAACTTCCGAAGGGCGAGTTCTCGTCGAACCTATTGCACAACTCCTCCTTTCTCCTCATGGCGGGAACCCCGAAGGTATCCCGAATGAAGACTCTGAAAGCTTCGAGTTGGATGAAACAAACCTTTTCGCCGTCGATAAATTCTCCGGACTCGACCTTTGGGAAGATGGCGAACGGCTGCGTTATGGCGTTCGCGCCGTTTTCCTCGGTAGTGAAGGGCAGCAGGGCAGTGTGTTGTTCGGACAAGAATATCGATTTGAAAGCCAGGACTCCTTCGCTGAACTCACAGGAATCAAAGAGCAGGCCTCCGACTATGTCGGCTCAAGCCATCTCGAATGGCAGCGTCTTCGCTTCGAGCAACGTTTCCGTCTCAATCAAGAAAACTTCCATATCCGCCTCCACGATGTGGGAATCTCCACCGAAATCATTGACGGATTCGAGGTTTCCGCGCGATATGCCTACCTTTCCGAGGATATTTCAACGACGCAGCGGTCCGAAGCCGAAATCTATCTCCGAGGCAACTACAACTTCCTTAATGACTACAACGCCTATACCTATTTGCGTAGAGACCTTTCTGGTAATAAACTTCTGTATAATGGCATCGGCGTCTCCTATTCCGACGAGTGCTTCCTTGCGCAACTCGAGTTGCGAAACGACTTCCGTCGAGATAGAGATGTCGGACCCGAAAGCGCCCTTTTCTTCCGAATCGTGCTCGTGGGACTCGGAGAATGGGACGGTATAAGTGAAATCGAGAACAATGAGTGAAAGAAACAAAATGAAAAACTTCACAATTTTTGCAATTTTTTGTGTCGCCCTGTTAATAACGGGCGTGTCGGCATCGGCGCAATCGTCAGGAGGAATCGTCGCCGTCGTCAATAACGACGTCATTTCCGACTACGACCTCGAGCAACGCATCGGGCTTGCATTGGTTACCTCGGGTGTTCAGCGAACCCCGGAGATCGAGGAGGCTCTTCGCCCGCAGGCGCTCAACCGCCTCATTGACGAAAGGCTCAAAATGGGTGAAGCCGCGCGATACAATATTTTTATTCCGGAACAAGAAATCCAAAACGCTTTCGCCCGGCTTGCGCAAGATAACAACATGAGTTTCGAAGAAATTGAGCGCGTGTTGTCCCAAAACAATGTTACCGTTGAGAGCTTGCGCGCCCAGATCGTTGCCGACATTGCGTGGAGCCGCCTGCTCGAAGGACTCTTCCTTCCGCAAGTTTCCATCTCTCAGGATGAAATCACCCAAGCATACGAACGCGCCGTCGATGCACGTTCGCAAACACAATATTTCGTTTCCGAAATTGTTCTGCCTTTCAACTCCGCCGCCGATGAAAGAGCCGCCCGCGAGAACGCCTACCGTTTGTTGCATCCATTGCGAACGGGTACGCCCTTTGCACCGCTTGCACAGCAATTCTCCCAGTCTCCAACGTCCGCAAGCGGAGGGCGTATCGGATGGGTCGTTGCCGGACAGTTGGAAGATGAGATTGATCGCGTGCTTCCGTTGCTCGATCGCGGTGAAGTCTCCGAGCCGATTCGAACCAGCAACGCCTACTACATTGTACAAGTCCTCGATAAAAACGAATCAGGCAAGCCGGACCCGCAACTTGATATCATAAGACTTGCCCGCGTTTTCTTTCCGCTTTCACCGGACGCTGACCGCAATACCCTCGCCCAGGCGGACGCAAACGTGCAACGCCTTTACGTCGAATTTTCCGGATGCGCCAACGGGAGCGAACTGGCAAATTCGGTAGGTGCCGAGTTTAACTTGCTCGATCCCGTCACGCTCACGCAATTGCCTCCGCAGGTGCGCGACCAAATCAACAAAAGTAGTGTAGGCAGATTGCTCCCGCCAAGCCGAACCAACGAAGGTGTCGAAGTCATCGTTTTGTGCGAGCGTAAGCCGAATCAAATCGCCAGCATCACTCCTCAAGAAGTTGAAAGAGGCATGATCGAACGAGAAGTTGAACTCCTCGGGCGAAAACATCTCCAAGAACTCCGCAGTAATGCCACCATTGAGCTAAGGTAAATGAATGCCTCCGCGCCCCTCTGTCTCACGATGGGCTCGCCCGAAGGCATCGGCGCTGAGATTACGCTAAAGAGTTGGTTGGCGCGGAAGCATTCCGATGTGCCGGTTTTCTTTTCACTGGATGTCCCTGAACGGTTGAGAAAAGAAGCAAAGCAGTTGGGGTTGCCCGTACCGATAGAAGAGATTGCGACGCTTTCGCAGGCAGGCGAAGTGTTCGAGCGCGCGCTTCCGGTACTGCCGCTCTCGGCGGGCAAAAGTGGTGCGCGGGCAGTTCTTGAATCCATTGAGGGAGCAGTCTCCTTCGCACTTAAGGGGGAAGCCGCCGGTTTGGTCACCAATCCGGTGAACAAAGCAAACATCTCGCAAGCAGGTGTCGAATTTTACGGACATACCGGCTACATCGCCGAGCTGTGCAAAACGGCGGGAAAAGCCGTCATGATGCTTTCCTGCGAAGCCTTGCGAGTCGTTCCTGCAAGTGTGCATATTCCCCTGCGCGAGGTCAGCACATTTCTTTCGCAAGAATGGCTGGAATACGTCGGGCGCACGGTTGATACGCATTTGCGCGAGCGAATCGGCATCTCCGATCCTGTTGTAATGTTCACAGGACTCAATCCCCACGCCGGTGAAGAAGGAGTCTTGGGAAACGAGGAAATCAAAATTATTAAACCTGCGGTCGAATCACTTCGTCTTGACGGTGTTGATGCGCGGGGTCCTTTCGCCGCCGACAGCCTGTTTCACGTCGAAGCGCGTAAAACTTATGACGCAGTCGTTTGCATGTATCACGACCAAGCGCTCATCCCGTTCAAGAGCCTGGCGTTTTACGAGGGTGTGAATGTCACGCTGGGTTTGCCTATTGTGCGCGTGTCTCCGGACCACGGAACGGCGGAAGGCATTAAAGGCAAGGGCATCGCACGTCCGGATAGTCTGCTCGCAGCGTTAAGGACGGCGGTGAGCCTGCGCTAGCGGAAGTGCTTCGATAGCCGCAATCCCTGATATTGGTAATTGGAACCCAAGCCTCTTCCGTAGATTCGTTGCGCCGGTGAGCGCAAGGGTTCGTATATCAGCCGCGCAATAATCTGTCCGTCCTCAAGTATGAAGGGGACATCGCGGCCACGAACCTCCAACACGGCCAAAGATGACGGCATGTTGTTTTCTCCGACGCCGAATCCCGGATCAAAGAAACCGGCATAATGAACACGAACTTCTCCCATCAACGGATCGAACGGAGCCATCACCGCCGCGTGCGAAGGCGGCACGCAAAGCTTTTCTTGTGAAGCGAGAATATAAAACTCGCCCGGGTCCAAGACAATCGCACCTCTGGAGTCGGCGTAGACAGGTTCCCAGAAATCTCCGCTGGGGTGGTCGCGCGCATCGACATCAACGCAGCCCGCATGCCGCCGCGCCCGAAATCCCACCGCGCTATTATCTTCGGCCGGCCGCAATCCAACGCGAACGCCCAAGCCGCCGCTTATATCAACGTCTCTTGATGTCAACTGCCACCCTTTGCCAAGGAGGTTTTTGATTTCCGTGTCCGGGTCGGTCGGCGCTCCCTGACGAAAGCGCAATTGTGCAAGGGTTGATCCCTGCCTCACCCGTATCGGAAAAGTGCGCGGCGATACTTCGAGATAAACAGGCCCTTTATAGTTGGTCTCGATTTGGTCAAAGTAGGCGGAGCGGTCGACGATTACACGCGTGAAAACATCAATTCGTCCCGTTGAACTCTTTGGATTCGCGAACGCGGATGTTTTCGAATCGAGCGCAAGCGATTCCAACAGTGGCACAATATACACGCCGCCCGTCTCCAGCACGGCACCCTGACGCAGGTCTATCTCGTGCAATGCAAGGTGGCTTATCTTCTCCGAGACGAGAGTTTCACGTCCCGGAAGGAAACTTGCACGCAAACGATACGCTTTTGCGCCCAGACGGACGTCAAGACTTGAAGGCTGCACCTGCTCCGCAACGAAATCTTCGTTCGCATACACCTCGTTCCTTGCCAGCAGGCCTTCAATCTCACGATCGGGTAAAATCCCCGTCATGCCAAAGCCCTCCATGCTACTCTCTTCATTGGGATTTGCCATTTTCGCTCTTTTGCAACATAATGGACAATACCACGCGTTCGGAGAATATGTATGGCAAAAAAATCTTCAAAACAATGGCGTCCGCAAACCCGGCTCGTCCACGAGGGAACCCAGCGCTCGCAACACGGCGAAAACGCTGAGGCTTTGTTCCTCACCTCCGGTTATGTGTATGAAAACGCACAGACTGCTCGCGATCGATTTGCCGGAGACGCCGACGGATTTATCTATTCCAGATTCTCCAATCCGACCGTGAGCATGTTTGAAGAACGCATGACGGCATTGGAGGGGTCCGAAACCGCTCGCGCGACCGCAACCGGTATGGCGGCTGTCACCGCATCCATGCTTTCCCATCTGCAAGCAGGCGACCACGTTGTTGCGGCAAAGGCTTTATTCAGTTCGTGCCGCTATGTCATCGAGGATTTTCTGCCACGCTTCGGAGTGGCTTCCACGCTCGTTGACGGTCTCGATATCGAACAATGGCGTGCCGCTTGTCGCCCCGAGACAAAAGCCTTCTTTCTTGAAACACCGACAAATCCGCGTCTGGAAATTCTTGATCTTCGTTCAATTGCGGATATCGCGCACGACAACGGTGCACTGCTGGTTGTCGACAATGTTTTTGCAACGCCGATACTCCAGCGTCCGATGGAATTCGGCGCTGACATCGTTGTCTATTCCGCAACCAAATACATTGATGGACAGGGGCGATGCCTTGGTGGATGTGTGCTGTGCTCCGAACAGTTCCTTGAAGACCATCTCCGCACATATATGCGGCAGACCGGTCCTGCAATGAGTCCTTTCAATGCGTGGGTCATGCTCAAAGGACTTGAGACCCTCGATATACGCGTCCGCCGGCATTGCGATAACGCGCGTGTATTGGCGGAGTTCTTGGGCGAATCATCGGCGGTGCGGCGGGTTTTTTATCCCGGGCTCCCTAATCATCCGCAACACAATCTCGCGATGGCCCAAATGGATGGCTCCGGTGGCGGGATGATAGCTTTCGAGCTTGATGGTGATCAGTCAAGGGCGTTTCGGTTCCTTGACGCCTTGGAGGTTATCCTCATTTCCAACAATCTTGGTGATACCAAAAGCCTCATCACGCATCCTACGACTACAACGCACCAACGTCTCGAGGAGGAGGCACGCCTGGAACTCGGTATCGGTGAAAATCTCCTGCGACTCTCCGTCGGACTCGAAGATGTGGAAGACTTGCGCGATGATCTTGAAATGGCTCTCGCTGCCTGATGTATGAAAAAACAACGCATAAGATTCTCGTGCGTGTTGTCCCCGAGTATCTAACCGAAGAGTCCGATGTCGTGCGTGACATCTACTTCTGGGCGTACCATATCACCATCGAAAACCAGTCCGCCAAGCGCATCCGGTTGCGTCGGCGTCACTGGCGAATCGTTGACGAACACGGACATTGTAGAACCGTTGATGGTGAAGGGGTCGTTGGTGAATGTCCGACGCTTGATCCCGGTGTGAGGTTCAGTTACTCTTCGAGCGTCTCGTTGCCGACACCGTCGGGGGAGATGAGCGGCACATACGAAATGACCATCGAAGAAGACGAAAACAGTCAGGAACTACGCGTTGATATCCCGTTGTTTCTGCTCGAGAGTCCTCACGCATTTCGAACGGTGCATTAACATTGCATAAGAAATGTTTCGTCCGGCATTTTGTGTAGCGGGTTTTTTGTTGTGTGCGCTTGGCATTTTAATGTTACTTGCCGGAGCCGTTGACACCGCACACGACGGAAACGATGATTTCGCTTTTTATTTCTCTGGAATTATAACCCTCTTCATCGGCGCGTGTCTTGCGCTCGTCAATCGATTCAAAGACGAACGCCTGTCGATACGGCAAGGCTTTCTGGTGACAAGCCTCTCATGGTTGCTTATCGCTTTTTTTGCATCGTTGCCGTTTCTACTCTGTGAACTTGAACTCTCCTATAGCGACTCCCTTTTCGAGGCGACATCGGGACTAACCACGACTGGTGCAACCATCATCACGGACCTTTCACAGGCTTCATACGGCGTTCTCATCTGGCGTTCGTTGCTTCAATGGCTCGGTGGCATCGGAATCATCGTCACCGCACTCGCCGTCCTCCCAATGCTCAACGTCGGAGGCATGCAACTCTTCCGCACCGAATCTTCCGATACATCGGAAAAGATTCTGCCACGCTCGGCTCAATTCGCCGGAGTTCTCACCGGATTTTACGGCAGTTTCACACTGTTGTGCGCTCTGGGCTACTGGCTTGCGGGCATGTCAGCCTTCGACGCCATAGCGCATGCCATGACAACGGTGGCTACCGGCGGATTTTCGACATCGGACATGTCCATCGGATACTGGCAAAACCCCGCCATCGATAGCGTTGCTATTTTGTTTATGATTTTGGGAGCGTTGCCGTTCATCCTCTATATACGATTGCTCGGAGGGGATGTTCGCGCACTCGCGCGCGACACGCAACTGCGATGGTTCTTTGCTTTACTCGGCAGCATCATCGCAATCATGTGGGCGCATCTCTATTTTTCTTCTGAAACCGAGCCCGCCCGCGCGCTCCAATTTGCCGCATTCAGTGTTACTTCCGTTATGACCGGAACCGGATACGCAAATACCAATTACGGGATTTGGTCACACTTCGCTACCGGAATGTTTTTCTTCCTGATGTTCGTCGGTGGGTGCGCTGGTTCAACTGCTTGTGGCATGAAAATTTTCCGACTTACCGTCATTTGCAAATCCATCATGTTGCAGGCACGGCGCATTCTATACCCGCATTTGGCAGTCACGTTGCTCTATAACGGGCGGCCCATACAAGAAGGAGTCGTTGCATCCGTGATGCACTTTTTTTTCTTCTATTTGCTGCTGTTCGTTGGAGTGGCGTGTGTGTTGTCGTTGATGGGTATCGCTCCCATTACCGCATTATCCGCTTCGGCAAGCGCAATTGCGAACGTCGGGCCTGGACTAGGGTCAGAAATTGGGCCCGCTGGAAACTTCGCCTTCCTTCCCGACACGGCAAAGTGGCTCCTCGCCGCGTTGATGTTGATAGGACGACTCGAAATTTTCACCATACTGGTGTTGCTGACGCCAACTTTCTGGCGGCAGTGACGCACAGATATTCAAGCGCGAAGATGCTCCAGCAATTTGCGTAAGAAGTTCTCGCACTCTTTAATCTGTGACAAATCGATAAACTCATCGGGGCGGTGTGCCTGCAAAATATTACCGGGCCCGCACACTACCGCCGGAATCCCGGCACCCTCGAACAGTCCCGCCTCGCTCGCATAAGAGACCGCAAGGGAATGATTGCTTCCACTCAACCGCAAGGCCAACGCCTCCGCCTCCGAGTTGTTTTTCACCGAGAACGCCGGAACCGAAGCAATTTTGCGAGTTTCAATCGATGCATGCGAGGCCACCCGTTGCATATCGGGCAGTAAATTTTCCTTCGCATAATTGTTAAAGCGATCGAATATCTCACCGTCGTCACTGCCCGGTACGCTGCGATACTCCCAATCAAAGCGGCAGTGTCGAGGTATGATGTTTACCGCTTCTCCGCCTTCAATCACGCCAATCTGAACACTCGTGTATGGCGGGTCAAAACGTTTGGATGTGTCGTCATCGCTGCGCTGGCGCATTTCGGCGCCGATGCCGTCAAGGAAATTAATCAACTTTCCCGCCGCAATTATCGAGCTTACTCCTTTATGCGTAGCGCTCGAGTGCGCCTCAAGGCCCTCAATTAAGGTTTCGTGAACATGAATGCTTTTATGTGCATTCACAACTCTCATGCTCGTAGGTTCTCCGATAATTGCAAGCGCCGGCGGCATCGCGGACATCGGCAATCTCTCGCGGATGTGTTTCAGCAACGGGCGAACGCCGAGGCAGCCAACCTCCTCGTCATAAGATATCGCAAAGTGGATTGGCGCGCTTAAGGGTCGCTCGAGAAAATCCGGTACCATCGCAAGCGCAATCGCAATGAAAGACTTCATGTCGCAACTACCGCGCCCGTAGAGCCGATTGTCACGCACGGTTGCTTGGAAAGGCGGCGTGTTCCACGATTGCCCTTCTACCGGGACAACATCGCTGTGACCGGAAAGGATAATCCCGCCCGCCCGGTTTTTATCTCCCAAAGTTGCCCACAGATTCGCTTTGCGCCCGTCCTCCGAAACGACGCGCTCGGCCTCAATACCGTACCCACGCAAGTAGTCTTCAACGAAGCCAATCAACTCGAGATTCGACAGGCGGCTGGTCGTGTCAAATCCTATCAGCCGCTCGGTCATTTCAAGAGAATTATATTGCGCTGGCGGTGCCATATGTGGCATCCTAGGGCAAAATTCTCCCGAACGGAAGCCCTGCAACCCTCAACAATCGTACAATAAACATGTACCATACGCCCTGATGAAACCGATTATTTACGCCCTCCTGAGAAATTGGCATAGGATTTTATCGCCGGTAGTCGTGCTTGCGCTCGCGATATTCTCAACCGCCGCGTTATTGCTGTCAGGTTCCGCACCGCCACGGGAAATCCCGGAAGAGCATTCTTGGGCCATCTCCGTCGAAACCGCCCAATATGTTGAGGTGCGTCCGCAATTGCGTTTGTATGGACGTCTGGTTGCAGGACGCACCGCGGAACTG
>JAPOUT010000002.1 GCA_026708545.1 Hyphomicrobiales bacterium | reverse complement strand
CAACGACGTCATCATCAACGACAGTGACTGTGAGATCAACGCTGCTTGTGTTCGCCGGGAGGGTCAGAATGCCCGTATCGGAATCATATCCCGTTCCCGTGATGCTGTAATCCGAGTCTACCACCGTGCTGCTTTGGGCAACCACAATGCCCGCAACCGAAGAAGTCTGGAGTTGTTGTTCTATCTCGATGGTCACGGTGGCCGTGGCGGCGGTATCGGACTCATCGAGACTGTCATCCGAAGACGAGGCAAAACCTATGGTGTTGTCGTTCGCGGGGATGGTGATGGTGTGTTGCGTGTTCGCGCCGAGGCTGAAACCCGATGCGGGGAGTCCGTTGCCGTTGGGGGGAATGGTCAGGACGATGGTTTCATCGATTTCGGAATCGCTGTCGGCCCGGATGGTAACGGGGATGTTGAGCGTTGTGCCCGAGACGGTGGCAGAACTGACGGTCACGGTGGGAGCGGCGTTCGCATCGTCGTTTGCGTTTGAACCAAAACGCGCACCCCCGCCCCCTCCGGCGCCGTTGATGACAAGATTGAAGGGACTGGCGGGCAGTTTCGAAACCGCGAGTGCAACATTATGAGTGCTCGTGCCGTTTGCCGGCTCGCTGTCCACACGGGACCCCGTCTCCACGAATCCGATGACCCCCTCGTCATCGTCCGTGATGGTGACGGTGTGCGTCGTCCGCGAACCGATCCTCCAGCGATTCGGCAAATCCCCCTCCCGCGCATCAATGGTGAGCTCGATGGTCTCATCGCCTTCTCCCGCTATTTCATCGTTCACGATGGTGACGGGAATCTCCACC
This sequence comes from Hyphomicrobiales bacterium, assembly GCA_026708545.1. GTDB lineage: Bacteria > Pseudomonadota > Alphaproteobacteria > JAPOUT01 > JAPOUT01 > JAPOUT01. The sequence continues at coordinate 8,327 of JAPOUT010000002.1, read as the reverse complement.
GTGCCGCTGCTCGCGTCAACGGACGCGTTTGAGTCAAAGTCAACGCTGTAATCACTTCCATCGCTCGCACTGCCGCCGCTCGCCGTAATGCGGAGCGTGACCTCCTGGGTGGGCCTGTCAACCGCAACCCGGACAAAATGCCTTCCTCCGACGACATCCTCGGCAACGGTCGAAGCACCGGATGCGAATTGCACCGTGTTCTCATTGACAATGATGCGAATCGTCTCGTCGATGTCTCCGCCCGGCGTGAAAATGTCGCCCCAAATGATAGCGGATTTCGTACGAGGCCCTGCCGCGGAATCCGCCTCGTCATTGTCGGTGATGGTGACGGTCTGGGTTATTGCACTCCCGAGAGACCAGCCCGTTGCACCCGTGAGATCGGCGAGCGTGAAGGTGACGCTTTCATCATCATCGTCTTCACCGTCGTCAACGGCCCTGATTTGCAGCCTTGCCTCCCGCTGTTCCGTCGGGAGGGTCCATGTGTTGCCGCTGATGGTGCCGTTGGCAGAACTGTCCGCGGGAGGCACAAACTCGTAATCGCTGCTTGTCGCGCCTCCCTCGTGTGCCGCCGAAAGGGCAACGCTCGCGTTCGTCCCCGCGGGAAGCGGCTGCTCAATGCGCAGGGTGATGTCAAAAGAAGTCGCCTCCTCTTCGGCGATGGTTCCGGCGTCCGAAGAGAAAGCGACGGTGTTGCCGTGCCCCCGGATCGTCACGCGCGCGACATTACTCGAATAAACCAAACTCCCGAACTTGTCGCGGACATCAACCCGCATATCGATGAACTCGGGAAGTTCCCTATCTACCGAATCGTCAAGGGCGGACACCTCGATCTCAATGCTCTTCGCCCTCGAATTCGCGGGAGCGTCCATCCGGCACGGCGAAGTAGTGCAGGCCGCGCTGGCCGTCAGTGCAATCTGATCGCCCGTTTGCGCATCGACCCCGTAAACCCCCTGCGAGAAAGTGAAGTCGTTGCCCGCCCCGTGCTCCGCCGTCGTGCTCTCGTAAATAACGACCTCGAGCGTCTCGTCCTCCCTGAGTTGCCTGCCCGAAACCACCCCGGTGATTTTCGTCGTCGTCGGCTCGTTCCCGGCATCGCCGGGCTCGCGGATGACCGCGTTTCCAACAATCATCTCCACCGCAAGGCCGGACCGCTCCTCGTACAACACCCGCTTCTCGCGCTCAACCAGTTCCCAGAGGTCCGGCGCTGCCATGCGCCCGTTGCCGCCCTCGCCGCCTTCGAATCCGGGCAGTGAAAAGCGGAACGCGAGCCCCGCGTTCCAGCGCGAGTCCAGCGAATCGTCGGAATCGTGCTGCTCATACCCGCCCTGCAAAAACACGCCGGGAAGAACCCGATACCCCGCTTCAACCCCGAAGGCGGGACGCCACTTCGTTTTTTCCTCCTCTTCGCCCTCGAAACGCCAGATGCCGAGATTCGCATCGAGCTGCAAGTGCGACCACGCGGCCCCCAAACGGAAGTCCGCACCCTGGAGGGGCTGTTCCACGTAACCGGTCCGGCCCTCCTGCCAGTCGTCAAGGGGATGGTAATAGTTCAGCGCCGTGTGAAGAATGCCGCTTTGCAGGTCCAGGCCGAGACCGACCCGTTGCCCGCCCTGCTTGAAGTCGTAGTCGTAAAAGGCCGACCCGCCAACGACGATGTCGGGCGTGAAGTGCCGGCGATACACAAGCCCGAGATTTGCGTCGATGCGGTTTTCGCCTTCGAGGCCCGGCCAGAAAATAGCTCCCGGCTGCAGGAAGAGCGCCTGTCCGGTTCCGTCGGACAACTCGTTGTCCAGCAGGGGGATGAGGGCGTCAAGTTCGCCGGTGACATTCTCGCCCCAAACCCAGCCGATGCCCGAGGTCAAACGAAAACGTTCCTCGAAAAGCGCAACGCCGCCGCTGCGAACGGCGTCCTCGATGGTGTCGACAAGCATGCGCGAAGTGGTGTTGCGGAGCGCACGCTTTCCGCACTCGACATAGTCGTGCTGGATGGCAGACGGGGCGCCCCCGCCATCAAAAGTCGTCTCGAAGGTGCTGCGCGGCTCGCCTTCGCCCGGGTGCGTGCATCCGAGCACGCCGCTCCACAAGCGCTCCAATTGTTGCGCCGAGCGCATGAACAGTGGCTCGTCCGCTTCCGATGAAGAGGAAAGTCCGGCAATCGACAGCAATAAAAACGCTCCGACAGGCAATAACACAGCCCGCCGAAACAGATCCCCCCATCTCGGCCTGGGGATAAAAGGAACAAGACGCCTATGATGCATACAAGACCCCACAAAACTAATTCAATACACTGGGTGGGACGATACCACACCACCGTTCAATATCAAAGCGATATTCGCCTGTCTCGAGATTCTTCGAATAGGGGAATTGCGGCGGTTTTCGAGAGGCACGAGGCACGCATATCTCGAAAAACCTTGCGTATGGCGCCACATTTCCCGAGAAATGCATTAATTCAGCCGGAGGCCGTTTAATTTGGTGGACCCTCCTCTTGTGGTCAATTGCGAACTTTAAGTTCGAAATTGTAAAAACCCTCGAATATCGGGGTATTTCCAGAGATTATATGCTTGTTAAGAGATTTCCCGGTGATAACAATGAGGCCTTGCCCGTGCCACCCGCGTGGGGAGGCTGTACCGCATAGCAACAAAAGAGCTTCTTTTCAACGGCAAGGTAGTCACCCTCACAATATCCCCGTTGTTTTGATACCCCACACCGCTACCGAATCGGCAATATCATGCTCGTTCTGTTGGAGAGGCAACAATGGGCGACCGTGTCTTCTACCCGTCAAACCGCTTGTAAACACAACTTTTCCGTATTCCGGTATCTCCGATTTCATGACCCCGCATCCCAGGATAGTCAATCGTCATCGGTGATGTTGACACTCTGGGTCGCCCCCCCAAGAGACCAACCCGTTGCCCCCGTAAGACTGGTAAGCACGAAGGTGACGCTTTCACCGTTGTCGTCGTCGTCGTCGTCAACGGCCCTGATTTGCAACCTTGCCTCCCGTTGTCCCGTCGGAAGAGTCCATGTGTTGCCGCTAATCGTGCCGTTGGCAGCACTGTTCGCGGGAGGCACGAATTCATAGTCGTCGCTCGTCGCGCCTCCGTTGTGTAAGGCCAAGAGAGTGACACTCGCAGTCGCCCCCGCGGGAAGCGGCTGGTTGATGCTAAGGGTGATATCAAAGAGAGTTGCACGCCCCTCGGCGATGGTTCCGGCGCCCGAGGAAAAAACGACGATATTGTCGTTCGCGCGAATGACGATGGTGTGCCGCGTATTTGCACCGAGGCTAAAACCAGACCCGGAGAGTCCGTTGTTTTCGGAGGGAATGGTCAGAACGACTTTTTCTTTGGTTTCGGGATCGTCGTCGTTCCTGATAGTAAAGGGAATCTTGACCGTCCCGTTTTCAATGCTGGCGGAACTGATGGACACGGGGAAAACAGCGTTCGCATCATCGTCTGCGTCCGGCCCGAAATCCGCGCTTCCGGAAACGTTGATGGTGAGATTGAAGGGAGTAGCGGGCATCCCCGAAACACTGAGGTCTACGTGATGGATGAACGTGCCGCTTGCAGGCTCGCGCACTTTGGATTTTGTTTCTGCGAAGCCGATAACTCCGCCGTCGTTGTCCGTGATGTCGACAGTCTGGATCGCACTCCCGAGAGACCAGCCCGTTGCCCCCGTAAGACTGGTAAGCACGAAGGTGACGCTTTCACCGTCGTCGTTGTCGCCGTCGTCAACGGCCCTGATTTGCAACCTTGCCTCCCGTTGTCCTGTCGGGAGTGTCCATGTGTTGCCGCTGATCGTGCCGTTGGCAGCACTGTTCGCGGGAGGCACGAATTCATAGTCGTCGCTCGTCGCGCCTCCGTTGTGTAAGGCCAAGAGAGTCAATGCGGAAAACGCCGTTAGAAAACGGTTGTGGAACTGGTAATTTTGTATATCCTCGCCATGATGCGGAGTTCGCGGTATGATTATAAGGAAGAGCAGATGCAACCAGCAGGCGATGTTGACCGGCTGATTCAGGAAGAAGTATCGCACATTACAGGAGATAGCCGATGCGGAAGGAGTGACCAGAGAACGAATACGGCAGAAGATGAACAGCCCTAAACACTCAGGCTATCAAAGGTTTTAGGAGCCATTACCCAAAAACACCATGTCCCTTACGTCTTCGGTGAGGACGTGGAATGGTTTGTCATACATCTTCGGCAATCAATCCCCAATACAACGAAACTCAAATAGAAGCGTTGGGGAATTTGATTTAAAAACATACCTCGCCAGACTGGAAGCGACAGTGCAAGGTTGGCAGGTAGATGCTATCGAGGCGTTTGGAAGATGCAACAAAAGGTATACTGATTTTGCAGAGTAAAAATGCCTTGTTGCTGTTTTAGGTTATCACCGTACTCCGCCAAACGAACCGATGATGTAGTTACGCTCGAAGATTCCACCAACTTCCTCGTGGCTATTGCCGTAAAAAGCTCCTTTGATAGTGCCTGTGCTTGTGTTTACGTTTGGGTCTGTGGCAAAAGATCCATCGATAACTTCGATGTCTTCCCAACTCATGGACGTGGTTGAAAAATCCACTCCAGCGTCAAGGTCTCTGATGCTCATGAAATCTATATCAACATTCGTTTCTTGGAAAGAAAAAGTAATAGTAGCGTCACCGTGGAGGATATTATCTGTTAGTTGATTTGCTCCTATCATTACACCGTTCCATGTTGCATCGCTAGTTGGATTAGTTTCAACAGAATTGCCAAAACTATACGAAGTAAACCGAATGCCTGTACCCAGTTCTGCTATTGATATTCTGCTCTCAACCCCAAAAAGACTATTCTCAAGCCATCCAACATAACTTTGAAATTGAAAACTTATATTTCGATTACTAACTTGTACTCGACCAGCGGATCGCGCCTCTACAACTGTAACTTCCCTGTGTCCCATGACAGCACGGTATTCTTGGTTAAATCCCATCAGTTCATTACCATCAAATACTGGAGTGTCGTTGAACTTATCGAGATCAAATACGACACGGACTGCGTCACCGCTACTGGTAGGAATTGTTTCCGTGCAACTTCTGTCCATGCAGGAAATCACTCCTTCGCTGTCGGTTCCAATAAATTCCAATGTGTTCGCTGTATCAACTCTCAATCCAATTGCTTCTTCTATTTGATCTTCCGTCATAGCCTCGAGAATCGTTCCACCGACATCCATCCTTGCCTGCTCTGTATCTGGGATGAGCCAGTCAGGCAGGGCTTGGTCACGCGGGGGAGGTGTCACTCCACCACCTCCACCACCGCCTGAGGCACCGCCTCCTCCACCTCCACCTCCGCAACCTGCGGCCAGTAAAGTTAACGAAAGGGTGATTGTAGCTAGGCGAAGTGTGTTCATTGGCATCCCAAGTGGCTCTTAGAGTTCTCCTGCCGATTCTACTCATCTAACCACGATAGTCAAGATTCTAATTGTCCCTCACCAACGCTGTGCCGGCAACACACATCAACGGCTGCCGAATCACTTCCAATCCGCATCAAGAACCGCAAAAACCGTCTCTTTCTCCGGCAAAAATCCAACTGATTCGCCCAAAATCCGCATAATTTCCCCCTATGGCATATCAAGGACGTCTCTATCCCTGCCATGTAAGTTCCCGGATTAGCCGCAAAAAAGGCTTGATTTCCTGTTGAATGTACGGACCCATGGCCTCGTTGTCTACAGGCCAACATTGTGCAAACCAATCCAAAGACACGTTCCGACATTTCTCAAACGATTTGCCGGAGCGTGTTTACCAAGCAGCAAGGTCCATATCGTAGAGGCAGATTCACATGCAAAACGAAAGCAAGCCCGTTAGGTTTGGGATACTGGCGGCTGAATTTGTCCGTATGCTTCAAGCCCGACAATCTTCAAAGGCAACCGGACGTTCCACAATCTTGAAAGTCATCCCAATCAACTCGTTCCAAAAGCCGGCAACCAATCCTCCAAGGCGCAATGACAACCTTAGAGATGCGCCTTCAAAGATTATGAAGGCTCGCAAGATTGGTTCGGCACGTTAGTAAAGAGGAAACAGACAAATGATACTGAAACACATCGACCACCTGTTCCAAAGCAACCGATACAGCCTGGATTGCTGTCTTTGTAAATCTCTCGACTGGTTCTTTGACGAGATTGAAGATTTGGAAAGGAGAAGGATTCTGAATCCGTGGATGTGCATAATCTGGAGTCTTACACCATTCGGAAAGCCTTGGAAACGTTAAGCGGAAGCGGTGAGATAGACAGCAGTGACTTGTCTGCCCTGGAATTTAAATACATTGATGTTTTTGACATGAAAGACGGCAAAATTCCCAACTTGGAAATTCAGATTGAAAAACACCCCGAATTATATGTTCATACTATTGCTTTTGCATACAAACGGAGTGATGGAGGTGACGACCCTGAAGAACTAGAAGCAATGAATGAAAATCATAAAAAAAATTAGATCTATCAACTCTTACAAGGTGTTGGAGAAGTTGGCGCGTATTCCCGGACATGATAAAGACGGAAAGCAAAACTCGATTGAGATAGTGAATTGGGTTCGTCAAGTTCGTGCTGGATGTAAAAAACTTGCCCGCGAAAGAGCGTGTGATCATGTTTTAGGGAAGTTGTTTTCTACGGCGTTTAAAGAAGATGAAGAAGTGTGGCTAAATGAACATGTCAGGGATGCCTTGGAGCAAGTTATAAACGAAGAAATGTCAATTAGTCTAAAAACAGCTCTATACAACAAACGCGGCGTCCATACACGGGGCAAGGGGGGGGGGGGGGGGGGGGTCAAGAGTGACGGATTGCCGAGAGATTCAGGAAACAGGTTGACGCATTACAATACACACACCCTAAGATCGCTAGGGTTCTGAACAAGCTGGTAGAAACCTATGAACACGAGGCGGAATGGCATGATGCAGAAGACGCCGTTAGAAAACGGTTGTGGAACTGGTAATTTTGTATATTTTCGCGCACTCTTTACCGAGGATTGGCACTTCCATTGCGTGCAAATGCACAATCATTGTCGATAATGGGTAACAGTTGGAAGTTCTAATCACCCGTAAATTAAATCCCACTAAGGAAGATAGAATGAACTGGCACTTGAATGGTGACCTGATAACGCATAAAACCGTTGAAAGTGCTTCTTGGGATGATTACGGCACAATTATCGCAATTTCGGGGTGATGACGTCACTCCATCAAGACGGAGCAAATGGTGGGAAAGGTTTGTATATCTATGTGAAAAATCGCAAAACCGCAATAAACCCGCCTAGAATGGCAACGGCAGCAGCAATCACGCTTATCATCTGTAAGAAGATGCCTGTGCGAAGTTGCGCCATATCCGTACGAAGTCCTGCGATAGCGGCTTCATTCCTGGAAAGAGCGGACTCATTTTCGGCTTTCATAGTTTCCATCTTTGCCTCCACAATCTCTTTGAGAGATTCAATTTCACGTCTCAGGTTGTCGTCGTTGTTAGACATAGCATTATATCACAGGGATGACACGAAAAGGGCAAGAATCACCGAATCGTTTCCCTTCTATAAGCTGGACAGTGCCATTTCCAAGCAACCCACCACCTTCTCAATGACACTCAACGGCTTCGCAAGGGTCACGGAATCTTCGGCAATTCATCCTCATCATACACGCAGATAAGCGCCCAAATCACGAAAACCTGAACCTGCGGACTTGACATGGAGTCAAACTGTCTTAAAAAACAAGGATGAACCGGATACGGGTTTCTCCGGCACGAACCGGATTCGGTGCCGCGTGGATGCATCGCCTGGGTCGAATCTTGTCAATTGACGTTGCAACAAAAATCGAGGTTTAACATGCTTACACACAGGCTTTTTGCGGCAACCATCCTGCAATTGATTTCTTCCGCCGCACTCGCGCAAACCGCCGATGAGGGAATGGAACCTCTCTGGGAGGCCGGTGTCGGGGGCGGGGCTTTTTACGCTCCCGACTATCCCGGATCGAATGAGCATAACGCGAACGGCCTGGCTGCTCCCTATGTCATTTACCGTGGAGACGTATTCAGACTGGGAGACGACAGTATTGTTAAAGGGGTTTTTTTGGAAACGGAGCGTTTCGAATTTGATGTAAGCTTCGATGCGTCTTTTGATGCCGATTCCGACGACAATGATGCGAGGATGGGCATGCCGGATCTGGACTTTCTCGGAGAGGTGGGACCCCAGCTTACGGTCAATCTGGGCGAATATCACGGAGGCCAATTGCAACTGGCACTGCCCGTGCGCGCCGTGTTTTCAACGGATTTCAGCGATCTTGACCACCGTGGTTATGTATTCAATCCCCAGATATCGTATGAACGCGAAGAAT
>JAPOUT010000099.1:11359-40726 GCA_026708545.1 Hyphomicrobiales bacterium | reverse complement strand
CCGGCGGCAAGACCATCCTCCAAGACATCCGGCTCTCTTTTTTGCCCGGAGCCAAAATCGGCATTGTCGGCGTAAACGGCGCGGGCAAATCAACGCTCCTGAAAATCATGGCGGGCATCGACAAGGAATTCCAGGGCGAAGCATGGCCAGCCAAGGACGTCTCCGTCGGATATCTGCCGCAGGAGCCCGTGCTTGATCCCGATAAAACCGTCCTTGAGACCATTCACGAGGGCGTTGCCGACGCGCTCGGGGCATTGCGGCGATTCGAGGAAATCTCCGCACGCTTTGCGGATGACCTTGACGAGCAACAAATGCAGGACCTCATCGCCGAGCAAGCGCAAGCGCAAGAGGTCATTGACGAAAAAGACCTCTGGGACCTTGAATCGCGCGTGAAAATGGCAAGCGATGCACTGCGCTGCCCTCCCGACGATGCAAAGATTGCGACGCTCTCGGGAGGAGAGCGCAGGCGCGTCGCCCTGTGTGCATTGCTCCTCCGGCAGCCCGACTTGCTCTTGCTGGACGAGCCGACCAACCATCTTGATGCCGAGACGGTTGCATGGCTGGAATCATTTCTGGGGGTCTATGGCGGCACGGTCATTACCATCACACACGACCGCTACTTTCTCGATAATGTCAGCGAGTGGATACTGGAGCTCGACCGCGGACACGCACTTCCACACAAGGGCAACTACTCCTCATGGCTGGAAAGCAAGCAGGAGCGTCTCGCACAAGCTACAGGCAAGGAAGAAGAACGCCGCAGCGTGTTGGCACGCGAGTTGGAATGGATCCGTTCGGGCGCTGATAGGCGTGGCAAGAACAAGGCTCGGCTGCGTGCGTACGAGGCATTGCTTCAGCAGGGAGACAAGCCGCGCGAGATGAAGGCGCAGATAATTCTGCCGACGCCTCCGCGTTTGGGAGATGTTGTCATTGAGGCGGAAGATATCTGCAAAAGCTTTGGGAACAAGCCGCTGATAGATTCTCTTTCGTTTCGTTTGCCCCCCGGCGGAATAGTCGGGGTTGTCGGATCAAACGGCACGGGCAAAACGACATTATTGCGGATGCTCGCGGGATTGGAAAAACCGGACAGCGGCGCCCTTCGCATTGGCGAGACGGTTCACCTGGGCTATGCCGAGCAAAACCGTGACGACCTCAAGGACGGCCGCACCGTCTTTGAAGAGATTTCACAGGATGCGGATGTTTTGCGCATTGGCGGACGCGACATACCTTCGCGTGCCTATGTCGCGATGTTCAACTTTCAGGGCACCGACCAACAGAAGAAGGTGCAAGACCTTTCAGGGGGCGAGCGCAACCGGGTGCAACTGGCCAAAATGCTAAAGGAAGAATGTAATTTGTTGCTGCTGGACGAGCCGAGCAACGATCTTGATGTCGATACGCTTCGAGCGTTGGAAGATGCGCTATTGATGTTTCCCGGATGCGTCGTGACCATCAGCCATGACCGCTGGTTTCTTGACCGCATTGCGACGCATATTCTCGCCTTCGAGGGAGACGGCCATGTCGAGTGGTTTGAAGGCAATCACGCCGCTTATGAAGCCAGCCTTGAAGAACGTGTCGGCGACGGCGTGAGACGATCGACAAAATATCGACGTTTTTCCCGTTAGTTTCCCGCGCCTTCATCCCCGATATAGAGGATTTTCGCCCCGGACCTCGAGCACGCGCTTGTGCCATTGTCTTACCGTCTCGGAGAAGCCTTCTTCGGGAGGAGGCGCTTGCACAGCGGATAGTCGGGTTGTTTCCTTGTATCCGCGCGCATGCCCCCGAGACGGGCCTCTAATCGCTCCAATTCACCGCGATAGCCTTCAGTCTCCTGCGATGTAAGGATATTGACGGGAGAGGCAAAACCCTGCCTGAAGAAACCTTCACGCAGGACGTCAGGCGTGCCCCCGTATATCTACTGTGCGGATGCGGTGGCTTGGGAATCGATTTGCTTGCGAAGATGCTGGAGCAAGGCGTCAAAGGACCCCTGATTGTTCCGTATCACGGAAACAAATCCGGAGCGTTGTTCTTGCGCAAGCCAGATACCTGCAACACGCACATCGAAGACACGAAACTCGGGCGAGCCGTCGTCTTGTTCTCGTCGCAGCAACCACCAATCCAACGAAAGGGGTTGCGCGCGATCCGGCAATTGGATGGTTCCGGTGACGACAACCTCGCGTCCTTCCTTTCTGCTACGCGAGCCGGTAATCACGATGGTGTCATCGGTGTATTCCTGCAGACGGACGACATAGATGCGCGTCATGAACTCCTGCAACAAATTCAGATAGTCGGCTTTTTCCTCATCGGTCGGAAGTCGCGCGTATTGCCCCAAAAGAAACGCCGGCAGACGCTTCATATCGACATTTTCGATGAGAAAATCTTCGAATATCGCTTGCTTGCGTTCGTCCGAGGTCTCTGCATCGGAGAGAACCTGGATGGCGGTTGCGATGAGCCCCTCGACATATTTCTCGGCGGCGGCATCTTCGGCGTAGGCGTGCGTTGCGACCAATCCGAAAACGATTGCCGACACCAAAAATACGCATGAGCGGAGTTTCTGTTTCATGACGTGAGTGTAATGCATCTGTTGCCGTTTGCCAAGAGTTATTTACAGGGACTATTGAGAAAAATCATACTCGTCGATATCGGGGAGGGCGTCAATATCAAGGTCCACGCTGGGATTCTTCGTTTTCATGCGCGACTGGAAGTAGAGGCTGCGGACGCTCGCATACGGGTCAACGGAGGTTTGGTAGAGGTCCTCAAGCCTGCCGAGGAATTGCGCCCGGCCGTTGACGACGCGCCAGCCCGAGAATATGTAGAGGACCCCGCTCGGGTCGATGATATTGTAGGAAAGCGGGTCGAAAACCGCATCAACGGCAATGCCGGAGGCATCACGCAAGCTCGAAGGCCCGAACAACGGAAGCATCAGGAAGGGACCGTGGGGAATCCCCCAAACTCCCGCAGTCTGGCCGAAATCGGTTTTTTGCGAAGGATATCCCCATCCGTCGGCGGGATCGAAAAGGCCGAGCAATCCGGCAGAGCTATTGATGGCGAAACGTTGCGCCGTGATTTTCGCGGCTTCGGTTTCGCCTTGCAGGAGATTGTTGGCAAGCACCACCGGCGATTTCAAATTTTCGAAAAAATTCCCCACGCCCTTGCGCACGACCGAAGGCACAATTCCGGCATACCAAGTCGATACGGGCTTGAGGAAAAAAGTGTCAAGGAAGATATTAACCTCGAAGATATAGCGGTTGAAAGGCTCAAGGACATCGATTTCTTCGATTTGCTGTTCGCGCTCGTCCGGGGACATCACCTCAATGTCGCCCTTCCCGGCGCAGCCGGAGAGCAGAACGAGCAACAAGGCAAAAACGCAGAGATATGGAGCTTTAGGGCGTATTTTTTTGAGCATTGCTGTTTGTTTCTCTCCAAGAATGCATCCCGATACTGCGCAGGATGTATAGCACTTTTATATGTGCAAGTCTATCGCCTTGAAGGCAAGGCGGAGTATCTATGCGGGGCCGTTGCGTAAAGTGATAGGATTGCGATACCCTCGCAAAGAAGAAACTCGGGAATCCTTATGCCCAAATACGACCGCATTGACCAGTTGCGCAGGAGTGCCGCCGAGCGCGTCCTTGTACTTGACGGCGCGATGGGCACGATGATCCAGTCCTACGACCTTGATGAAAATGGTTATCGAGGCGAGCGTTTTCACAACCATTCGACCCCTTTGCGCGGCAACAACGACATTCTCGTGCTTACGCGTCCCGACATTGTCAGGGAGATTCACGATGCCTATTTGAATGCGGGTTCCGACATTCTCTCGACCAACAGCTTTTCTTCGACGCGAATTGCGCAGTCCGACTACGCCCTTGAAGAACACGCTTACGAACTCAATCTCGAGGCCTCGAAGCTGGCCCGAAGCGCCTGCGATGCCTTCGAGGAGAAAAACGGCGTTGCGCGCTATGTCGCCGGAGCAATGGGGCCGACTAACCGCACCGCATCAATATCGCCGGATGTCGCCGATTCCTCCGCCCGCAACATCGACTACGACCAGCTCCGCGTTGCCTACAAGGAAGCCGCCGCAGGACTTCTCGACGGCGGTTCGGACATATTGCTGCTGGAGACAATTTTTGACACTCTAAACGCGAAGGCCGCGCTCCACGCCCTTGAAGAACTTTTTGAAGAGCGGGGCGTTCGCACGCCCCTGATTATCTCGGGCACGATTACGGACCTCTCCGGCCGGACACTTTCGGGACAGACGGTTGAGGCTTTTTGGAATTCGGTGCGCCACGCCCGCCCGTTTGCTGTGGGGCTCAATTGCGCACTGGGAGCCAGCCAGATGCGCCCGCACGTTGCGGCGCTGGGCGCATGCGCGGACAGTCTCATCAGCGCCTATCCCAACGCAGGACTTCCGAATGAGTTTGGCGCGTATGAGCAGACTCCCGAGGAGATGTCCTCCCTGTTGGAGGAATATGCCCGTGCCGGCATCGTTAATATCGTGGGAGGCTGCTGCGGGTCGGACACCGAGCACATCCGTGCGATTGTTTCAGCGGTTGAAGGCATGCAACCGCGCAAATTCGAGGCGAAGCCCCCGATGCTGCGCTTGTCAGGTCTTGAGCCGCTGGACTTCACGCCGGAGATTCCGTTTGTCAACATAGGCGAGCGTTCCAACGTGACCGGATCGAAGAAATTCCGTGACTTGATAATGGCGGAGAATTACGACGAGGCGCTGGAAGTTGCGCGCGAACAGGTTGCCAACGGGGCGCAGATGATTGACGTGAACATGGACGAGGGAATGCTGGACGCGGAAGCCGCGATGACGCGCTTCTTGCGGATGATTGCCACCGAGCCGGACATAGCGCGTGTGCCGGTGATGATTGACTCGTCGAAATGGTCGGTGATTGAAGCGGGGCTGAAGTGCACGCAGGGCAAGTCCGTCGTGAATTCAATCAGCCTCAAAGAGGGCGAGGAGGCGTTTCTCGAGCAGGCGCGAGAGTTGCGGCGTTATGGCGCCGCGGTCGTTATCATGGCCTTTGACGAGAACGGACAGGCGGAGAGCGCGGAGCATAAATTCGCCATCGCGCAACGTTGCTACGAGTTGTTGCGCGAACGCTTGGACTTCCCGGCCGAAGATATCATTTTTGATCCCAACATTTTTGCCGTTGCGACCGGCATTGAGGAGCATAGTGATTACGGCGCCGCGTTTTTGCAGGCTGTGCGCGACATTCGCGCACGCTGGCAGCATGTCGGCATTTCCGGCGGCGTGTCCAATTTTTCATTTTCGTTTCGCGGCAACAACCGCGTTCGAGAGGCAATGCACTCGGTGTTTTTGTATCACGCAATGCAGGCGGGCATGAACATGGGGATTGTAAACGCGGGACAGCTGACCATCTACGAAGACATCCCCGCGGATTTGCGCGAAAGCATCGAGGCGGTTTTGTTCAACTCCGCGCCGGATGCGGGGGAGAAATTGCTCGCGATTGCGGAGAGCTATCGCGGCGGGGGCAAGAGCGCGGCGCAAAACGACCTCAAATGGCGCGAGGGATCCGTTGAGGAGCGGCTCATCCACGCGCTTGTCAACGGCATCGGCACGCACATAGAAGAAGACACCGAGGAAGCCCGCCTCGCCGCCGGACGGCCGCTCGATATCATTGAGGGAGCACTGATGGACGGCATGAACATCGTCGGCGACTTGTTCGGCTCGGGCAAGATGTTCCTGCCGCAAGTCGTCAAGAGCGCCCGGGTGATGAAGAAAGCGGTCGCCTATCTTACGCCGTTCCTCGAACAGGAGAAGGGCGGCGACGCGCAGGTATCGCATGCCGGACGCATCCTTCTTGCGACCGTCAAGGGCGACGTCCATGACATCGGCAAGAACATTGTGGGCGTTGTGCTGCAGTGCAATAATTTCGACATTATCGATCTCGGCGTGATGACCCCGGCGGAAAAGATTTTGCAAACGGCGCGGGAGGAGAACGTCGATATCATCGGCGTATCGGGACTGATTACGCCCTCGCTTGAAGAAATGCGCTCGCTTGCCGGAGAAATGCAACGGCAGAATTTCAAGCTGCCCCTGCTCATCGGGGGAGCGACGACGAGCCGTGTCCATACCGCCGTTAAAATTGCGCCCAATTACCGGGACGGCGCGGTAATACATGTCGCGGACGCCTCGCGCGCGGTCGGCGTAGCGAGCACATTGTTGTCAAAGGAGCAGGCGCCCGGGTATATCGAAACCGTCCGAGCCGAATATGAAGAGACCGCCGCCGCGCATGAGCAGTCACGGAGCAAACCGCGTGCGAGGCGCCCCCTCATTGATGCGCGCCGCAACAAAACTCCCATCGAGTGGAACGGTTATGTCCCGCCGAAGCCTTCGTTTCTGGGACTGCGCGACTTCCGCGACTACCCCCTGGAGAAACTCGTGCCCTACATTGACTGGACTCCCTTCTTTCACAGCTGGGAGTTGCGCGGACGCTTCCCCGCCATCCTTGAGGATTCCGAAGTCGGCGCGGCGGCACGGCAATTGCATGACGACGCCCTTGAGATGCTCGAAAAAATGGTTTCGGAGAAATGGTTGCGCGCCCACTGCGTCGTCGGGTTTTGGGCGGCGGGCGCCGTTGGCGACGACATTCGCTTGTTTGAAGATGAGACGCGCTCAAAGGAACGCGCGATGCTGCACGGGCTTCGACAACAAACCGGCAAATCAAGCGGAGCCAATCGCTGCATCTCGGATTACCTCGCGCCCATCGAGAGCGGTTGCGAAGATTATCTCGGTAGCTTCGTGGTAACGGCGGGCGACGGGGAAGAGGAACGCTCGAACGCCTTCAAGGGCGCGCACAATGATTACGATGCAATTTTATGCAAGGCGTTGGCGGACAGGCTTGCCGAGGCCTTCGCAGAACACCTCCACGAAAAGGTGCGGCAGGAGCTTTGGGGTTACGCACCCCGGGAGCAACTTGATAACACCTCCTTGATTGCGGAAGACTACCAGGGCATTCGCCCCGCCCCCGGCTATCCGGCGCAGCCCGACCATCACGAGAAACGCCGTTTGTTCGAACTTCTTGAAGCGGAACGACGCATCGGCGTCCGCTTGACGGAATCCTGCGCGATGTGGCCCGGCGCGTCGGTGTGCGGATTGTACTTCTCGCATCCCGAGAGTCGCTACTTCGGAGTGGGACGCATCGAGCATGACCAGGTCGAGGACTACGCCAAGCGCAAAGGCATCCCGGTCGGAGAGGCCGAGCGGTGGCTCGCGCCCATTCTCGGCTACGAGCCAAAAGTCGCCGCGTAATTATTTCCCCGGAAAAACGGGGGCTGCAACATAATTGCAACCATGGAATCCCGTCGCTGCGGGAGCAAGCCTTCGCGGGCGTGCGGAGGCGCCCGAAATTTTTCTTGCGCCGTGGTGGCTGTTCCTACCCGGCGTTTCGTTTTTCTATGTATTGCTGGTGGTACTCTTCCGCGCGCCAAAACCGCGTGGCGGATTCGATGGTCGTGACAACGGGGCGCGAGAATCTTCCGGATGCTTCTTGCGACTGCTTTGATGCATTCGCCGAGGCTTCCTGTTCCGGCGTGGTGAAAAAGATCACCGAGCGGTACTGGCTTCCGATGTCGGGACCCTGGCGGTTGCGCGTGGTTGGATCGTGGCAGCCCCAGAAGACTTCGAGCAATTCATCATAGCCGATGCGCTCGGGGTCGTAAGAGAGACGGACGGCTTCCGCGTGGCCCGTGCGCCCGGAGCAGACATCCTTGTAGGTCGGTGATTCGGTGGTGCCCCCTATGTAGCCGACTTCGGTTTCCTCGACGCCGGTGAGTTTGCGGAACGTGGCTTCCACGCCCCAGAAACATCCTGCCGCAAATATCGCTATCGCCATTTTATCGCTCCTTTGGCTTTTTGCACTGTCGCCTTAATATATGGAGATTCCCCGTCTCAAAACAAGGACTCTTTGTTCCGTGGCACGGTTCCGCCACGGTCCCGTTCGGAACGGTTTTCGAGGCTCTGTCACGCCCCGATGTCGCGTCGGTAAATTCCCCCGCTCCATTCGATGCGCCCGAGCGCCTCGTAGGCTCGAGCACGCGCCGGGGCGAGACTCTCGCCCAGCCCGCTCACCGCCAAAACCCTTCCGCCCGCCGCAAGAAGCCCGCCGTCGCCGTCGCGGGCGGTTCCCGCATGAAAGACATGGACATCCTCCATCGAAGCGGGCGATTCGATGCCTTCGATGCGCCCGCCTTTTTCATATTCCCCCGGATAACCTCGCGACGCCATCACGACCGTTACGCAATTTCGCGGATCCCATTCGAGAGACGTGCCGCGCAACGCTCCCGCACCCGAGCAAGATGTCAACAACAGTTCCAAAAAGTTCGAACGCAACCGCGGCAATACGACTTGTGTTTCGGGATCTCCCAGGCGCACGTTGAATTCCAAAAGTTTCACACCGTTCGAAGTCAACATCACGCCGGCATAAAGGAATCCGGTAAAGGGAATTCCCCGCAACGCCATCGAACGCAATACCGGATTTACTATTTCCTCTTTGACCTGCGTGCAGACTTCTTCGGTAAGTTCCGCGACCGGCGAATAGGCTCCCATGCCCCCGGTGTTCGCGCCTGTATTTCCTTCGCCGATGCGTTTGTAATCGCGCCCGTTGCCGAACGCCAGCGCAACTTCTCCGTCGCAGAGGTAAAACAACGACGCCTCTTCGCCCTCGAGGCACTCTTCTATCAACACGCACGCCGAGGCTTCGCCGAACTTCCCGTCGAACATTTCATCGATTGCCCCATACGCTTCGCCGTGGCTTGCCGCAATCACAACGCCCTTGCCTGCCGCCAAGCCGTCCGCCTTGACGACAATTTTTTCGCCTTCTTGAAAATTCGCCCCGACATAAGACTTCGCTTGTTCGCTCTCTTTGAAACTTGCATTGCGCGGCGAGGGAACTTTCATTTCTTCGCATATCTCGCGCATGAAGGCTTTTGAGGATTCCAATCTCGCCGCCTCCCTTGACGGCCCCACCGCACGCAACCCCGCATCGCGTAGCGCGTCCGACAGGCCCGCCGCCAAAGGAGCTTCGGGCCCGATTACAACAAGCCCGATATCATGGTCGCGGCAAAAGCCGACGACCGCATCGGCATTCTTCCAATCGACTTGAACACAACGGGCGACTTCCCCTATTCCCGCATTGCCCGGCGCACAGAACAAATCGCCCGCGCCGCCGCTCTTCGACAAAGCCCAGCACAAGGCGTGTTCACGCCCGCCGCCGCCGATTACCAAAACATTCATGGCGCTAGCATACATCAGCAAAAAGCGATAAACTAGGCTCGTGAAAACTTCCGCAGACACCGATATGGACACGCGAAGCAACGAGCCGTCCGAATACTCCGTATCCGAGCTCTCGCAAAAAATCAAACGCCATCTCGAAGACGGCATTGGCGCCGTGCGCGTGCGCGGAGAACTCGGCAAAGTGGCGACTCCGCCCTCGGGGCACATTTACCTCAGCCTCAAAGACGACAAATCCGTCATTGACGGCGTCATCTGGAGGTCGAATGCACGCGCGCTCTCCTTCAAACCGGAAATCGGACTCGAAGTCATCGCAACCGGACAGTTGCGAACATACGCGCCCCAATCCAAATACCAAATCTCCATCGACTCCATCACGCCCGCCGGCGAAGGCGCCCTCATGGCCATGCTTGAAAAGCGAAAACGCAAGCTCGCGGAGCAGGGGCTCTTCAGCGAAGAGCGCAAACGCGAACTGCCGTTCCTGCCGCAAACCATCGGCGTCGTGACCAGCCCCGTCGGCGCCGTCATCCACGACATTCTCCACCGGCTTGGCGGACGGTTCCCCCGGCACGTCCTTCTCTGGCCCGCACAGATGCAAGGTGAAAAATGCGCGGCGGATGTCGTTACCGCCGTCCGGGGTTTCAACGCACTCAAGAGCGGCGGCGACATCCCGCGTCCCGACATCATCATCGTCGCACGGGGCGGCGGCTCGCTTGAAGACCTCTGGCCCTTCAACGAAGAGGAAATCGTCCAGGCCGTCGCAGCCTCCGACATTCCCGTCATTTCCGCCATCGGACACGAGAGCGACACCACCCTTATCGACCTCGCCGCCGACAAGCGCGCCCCCACCCCCACCGCCGCGGCCGAATTTGCCGTTCCCGTGCGCAGCGAACTCCTTGAGACCGTCGGCGATCTCGCACGACGGCTGCATCTCGCCAACACCCGGCGCCTTGAAACGGCGGCCGAACGACTGAACCAATCTGCAAGACACATACGCCGTGCTTCCGACATTCTCTCGCTGCTCTCGCAACGCTTTGACAATGTCGAGGGACGACTCAAACGCGCCTTCGCGCACGGACACGAGATTCAGGTCGAGCGTTTTGCCTCGTTGCGCGCGCGCATCTCCTTGCACGCGCTGCGCAAGCAACTCGACACCGCCGGCGAACGCTTTGATGCCGTCAAAACGCGCGTGAATCGGGGCGTGCACGCAATGCTCTCCGACATGAACAAGAGGATCGAGACACAGGGCAACCTCCTCGAAGCCTTTTCGCACCAGCGCGTGCTCGAACGCGGATTCGTGCTCGTATGGGACGGTGCAAACCTCGTCCCGAAGGCGGAACAAACACGCACGGGCATGGAAGTTGCGCTGGAATTCGCCGGGAATAAACGCGTCAAGGCAACCATCGAATCGGGGTCCCCCGCAAAACCGAAGGAGAAACCGGCCCCCAAGGCAGACAAAGAGCAGGAGAATTTGTTTAAAAAACCATGAAACTCCCGGCGAGCAAAGAAGCAAAACTGAGATACATGGCAACATGCTTCACCACTCTTGAAAAAGGCGATTTCGTCCTTTGCAAGACGACGGGAGAGAAGATTCCCCTTGACGAGTTGAAATACTGGAACGTCGATAGGCAGGAGGCTTATGTCGATGCGGAGGCGTCTTTGCGGCGGCAACGCTCCCTTGAAGAGGGAGAGGAATCCTGACGCGGCTTTATTCAGGGGCGCCAGCGATTATGCAGCCAAAGCCATTGTTCGGGACGCTCTCGAATCCGCGCCTCGAAAAAATCGTTAATCTTCTGGGTCACCCCGAGAACATCGGCGCCTTCTGCGGAAATCGGTTCGTGAAAGCGAAAGAGAAAATTAACGCCTTGTTTACGGGCAATCGAAATCGGCAGCAGTATATGTCCGCCGCTGATTGCCATCTGCGCGGGCATATGCGTCGTCATTGCGGGCTGTCCGAAGAATTTCGCCCTGATGCCCTGACTCGTTCTTTGATCCACCAGCAAAATAACGCCCTCGCGCTTTTGCAGCGCGCTTAGAAGGGCGCGCATGCTGCGGCGCTGGTCTCCGGTTTTGGGAATCATGCGCTCTTCAAGCGGCAGCAAATTCTCGTGAATGACCCGCTCCATCGACCGTCTTCGAGTCCGCAACAAAACCTTGTCAAGAAACACGTTGTTTAACGGGCGGTAGACTCCCACCAGTCCGTAGGGCCCGGTCAGGCGCGCGAGCACGGGAAAGATCAACTCCCAATTGCCGAGGTGTCCCGCAAGCAGAAACACGCCGCGGCCGCTCGAGGCCGCCTGTTGAAAGTATTCCTCGCCGCAAATTTCGACGCGGTCGCGATAGCGCGGCTCGGAGAAGCGCTCCAGAAAAATCAACTCCGCAAGCAAGCGGGAGAGATGCTCCCACATGTCCGAGATCATCGCGGAAACCTCGGCGTCGTCCTTCTCCGGCATAGCGGCTTTAATGCGCCGCCTCAGTGTTCGACGCATCCCCGTGCGCGGACCGACAAAGCGTCCGATTCTGCCAAACAGCCAGGAAGCCCGGTCCAGCCCCAACGCCCAAACGAAGGGAATCAGCATCCAAAACAACGCCGCCTCCAAAAGATACCGCATCGTTCGCATCATTTTGACATCCTCGAGCGCGCGAAAGCCTCAAAACGTCCGATGTCGTCAAAACGCGCCTCCACACGCAGCACCGACATCGACTTCGCCAAAAGCCCGCATGCGCTTCCCTTGCGCGAATGCGCAAGGCGCATCGCATCCTTGTTTGTGGTAACCGGCGTTGCATTCAACCGCCGCGACTCCTTCAACAACAGCCGTGCATCCGACTCGCTGAAACGATGATGGTCGGGAAAGTCAAAGCTGCCGACAATATTGCCGCCCAGTTCACGCAAACTCCCGAGCAATTTTTCCGGATGCGCAATGCCGCTGAAAGCCAGCAAGCGCGGCGGCAGCGCCATCGGACACACATGCAGGTGCGTCGTGAATAATTTCGAAGGATCGACCCGGGACAGGACCGCGCGCAAACGCGACTGCTTCGGCTCGCCCGCCACCACCACCGCATCGGCGCGTGCGAAGGCATCGTCCCAGGGCTCGCGCAGGGGCCCCGCCGGAAGCACGCGTCCGTTGCCCAGTCCGCGCATGCCGTCCACGACCAGCACGCCGACGTCATAATGAAGCCGGTGATTCTGCAAACCGTCATCAAGAATGAGCATCCCGGCGCCCGCATCGCTCGCGGCCTTCGCGCCCGCAAACCTGTCACGCGCAACCCAGCACGGCGCAACCGCGGCCAATTCCAAGGCTTCGTCGCCGACCAGCGCGGCATCGTGATGTCCGTCCACCCGGAGCACTCCGCGAGCGCTTCCGCCATAACCCCGCGTGAGGAAATGCACATCGGAATCGCGTGCGAGAAAATGTTTCGCCAGCGCCAGTGCGACGGGCGTCTTGCCCGCACCGCCAACGGTGACATTGCCGACGCAGAGGGTCGGAATGTCCGCACGTTGCGGCGAGGCATTGCGCCGGCGCCGACGCGATATTCCCGTTACAAGCCGGGACAACGGTGCAAGCAGGAGCGCAAACAGGCGCGCCGACGGTGATTCGCCGTTATCGTGATACCAGAACGCCGGCGGCTTCACGAATCCATCAACGCAAGCAAGCGCGTCGCCACATCGTCAACCATTCCGCCTCCCAGATCGAGCGCAAACCGCTTCGCCGCCGCACTTTCCCCCTTAAGCAGGGAAGCGTCGCGCAACCGCTTCGATACGGCGTCTGCCAGCGCGCCTTCGTCCGACACGCACGCGCCGCCGCCTTGCGCATCCAGCGACTTGAACAAATACGCGTACGCCGTGACATGCCCTCCGTGCAGCACAAAACACCCGGAACGCGCCGGCTCGAGGGGATTGTGCCCGCCCTGCGAAGTTAAACTGCCGCCAAGAAAAACCATATCGAACATTTGATAGAACAATCCCAACTCGCCGAAACTATCGACCACATAGAAAGAACTGTCCGCCTGCGGCAGGCGCGTTTGCGAACGCAGTTGCACACGCCCGCAGCCCTCGCGCTCCAGGACGCGAACAACCGCGTCCACCCGCTCGATGCGGCGGGGCGCAAGTATCAGCAGCAGATCCGGATGACTTGAGCGCAAACGTTGATGCGCACGCGCGAGCATCTCCTCCTCGCCCTCGTGCGTGTTGGTTGCAAGCCAGCACGGACGATTTCCGATGCATTCTTGCAAAGCGGCGAGTTCATCGGCATCAAAAGGAAGCACGAGCGTGACTTCCTTCAAATTGGCGATGCCGTCAATCTTGCGTCCCAGCAAATCGGACAATCGATTCGATGCCGCCTCGTCGCGCGCCAAACACATGGAGAAACTCTCCAGCAACATCCGGGCCGCGTGCGGCGCAAGATTCCAGCGTCGAAACGATGTCGCGGACATATACGCACTGACCTGCGCCATCGAAATCCCCCGCGCGCGCGCATGCAAAATCAGATGCGGCCATAATTCCGATTCCGTCCACACGGCAAGGTCGGGCCGCCAGTGCGAGAGGAAGCGCCGGACCGCGCCGGGATAGTCATAGGGAACATATTGGTGGATGCAGCGCGCCGGCATCCGCGAATGCAGCACCGTCGAGGACCCGCGCGTCGTCGAAGTAATCAAAACCTGCAGATTCGCGTCACGCTCCAGCAGGCAGTGCACCAGCGGCAGCAGCGCGACAACCTCGCCGATGCTCGCGCCGTGAAACCAAATCAACCGGCCCGACGGCCGGGACTGTTTTGCAAAACCGAAGCGCTCGCCGATACGGGCGCGCTCTTCCTGCCCGCGAACCAGCCGCCACAAGCACAACAGCACCGCAACCGGCGCAAGCAGCACGCCGCACAAACGATAACATTCCAGCAGCAGGCTTTTCGTCTTCATCTCTCGGACATGAATTGCGCACGCGCCAAGTTTGCGTAATAACCGCCCTTCGCCATCAACTGCGCGTGAGAGCCCTCCTCAACGATGCGCCCCTTGTCAAGCACGTAGATATGGTCGGCATCGGCAACCGTTGCAAGACGGTGCGCTATCACCAGCACCGTGCGCGAGCGCATCAGTTTTGAAAGACTCGTGCGCACGCGCTCCTCCCAAACCGAATCCAGCGACGCCGTCGCCTCGTCCAGCAGCAATATCGGCGCATCCTTCAGCATGGCGCGCGCAATCGCAACGGCCTGGCGCTGCCCTCCCGAAAGCAACTGTCCGCCTTCGCCGACGCGGGTGTCATAGCCTTCGGACAGCGCCGCAATGAAATCATGGGCGGACGCCTCGCGCGCGGCGGCTTCGATTTCGGCATCGCCCGCATCCGGTTTGCCGTAGGCGATGTTCGCGCGAACACTGTCATCAAACAAAATCGGCTGCTGCGTGACAACCGCAATGCAGTCGCGAACATCCGACAGGCGCGCGTGCCGAATATCCTGTCCGTCAATCAGGACTTTCCCTTCGTCCGGGTCGAACAATCGAGGCACGAAATTAAGCAGCGTGCTTTTGCCCGAACCGCTCGCGCCGACCAGCGCGGTGGTCTTGCCCGCCGATGCCGTCAGGCTCACACCGTGCAACACCGGTTCGTTGTTGCCGTAGTGGAAGCGGATATTTTCAAAACGAATCTCGGCGCCTTTGACCTGAAGCGCCCGTGCGTCTGCGGCATCAAGCAGGCGCGGTTTTTTGTCAAGCATGGTGAAGATCCGCTCGGCGGCGGCGAGGCCCTCGTGGAGCAGAACATGTTGTCCGGCAAGTCCGCGCAACGGTTGATACACAAGCATGAGCGCGGCGATAAATCCGGTGAATTCGGCGAGCGTGAGCTGCGAATGGAAATGCAGCAATCCGCCGTAGAAGATGATGCCCGCGACGCCGACACCGGCGATGGCTTCTATGAGCGGGGCAGCCGCATTGCGCACGCGCATGGAAATGTAGTCGCGGCGTTTGAGCCGGGCAACGGCATCGGCGGCGCGCTCGGTTTCATAGTTTTCGCGCCCGTAGGCCTTGATGACCCGAAGCGCGTGGAGAATCTCGCTGACACGCACGGAGAAGGACGCGCTTTCGGCAAGGCGCGCGTTGGATGCGTTTCGCGCCCGGCGTCCTTTTCGCGCGAGAAAATAAACGATGAACGGCAGCAGCAGCGTCATCAACAATCCGAGCCGCCAACTCAGATACAGCATTGATCCGTACAGGGCGACGACGGTGAGCAAATGCTGCGTGATATTGAGAAGGCTCAAACTCATCGATTGGCACAGTGCAGGAATGTCGTTCATGAAGCGCGAGAGGAATTGCCCCGAGTGCGCCGTGGTGATGCGGGCGAGGTCGGAACGAATGAGATTGGCGGAGAGTTCGCGCTCGAGCTGCGCGGACATGCGCAAATTGATGTTTCCGGCGGACATTCGCGCAACGTAGGTGCTGAGCGACTTCATTGTCATCGCGCCAAGCACGGCGAGCGGGAGCAGGTAGAGCAAATGTTCCTGCGATTTTTCGAAGATGCCTTCAATGGAGAGATTGACGAGCCACGGCAGGAGCGCGGTTGATCCGGCGACGAACAGGTTTGCGGCGATGGTGAGCAGCAGCAATTTATACTGCGGCCGCAGATATTCCCGCAAAACCCGCGCGATGATATGGTGCCGGATTGCGTTGTTGGCGCTCATGAGCCGGGCGACTCTTCCTCTTCGGGATCGAGCAATTTGTGCATATGGACGATGAAATACCGCATTTGGGCGTTATCGACGGTTCGTTGCGCGACCGCTTTCCAGGCGGCGTGCGCGGATGCATAGTCGGGAAAGATGCCGACGATATCCAGGGAATCGGTGTTTTGAAATTCGAACCCGTCCAAATCGACCAATTCGCCGCCAAAAACAAGATGCAATCTTTGTTTTGCCATGAAAACCTCCACAAGAACTCAAATGATTCAGGAGGTTTCGCGCGCGAGACCCTCTCGAATCCGTTCCGCGAGGCGCTCGTGCAAACCGGCGGGTGCGGCAAGAACGCCATCGCAGGAACCATCAACGCTCGCATTATAGCACAGGGTTGAGCCTTCGCGCGCCGTGACTTTAACGCCGCTTTCGGATGCGATGAGATGCGCGGCGGCGAGATCCCACTCCCATTTCTGCGTCATTGACAAGGTCGCGTCGAAATCGCCGCGCGCGACCAGCAACAGCCTGTAAGCGATGGACCCGGGCAGCCGCGACTCCTGTGCATCACCTTCAAGTCCGAGCAATTCGCGCCAGAAATCGATGCGCCGGACACGTCCGGTTGTCATTAAACTGCAATCGGAGAGGCTGGTTGAAGGCATCGGCGCCCGAACGGGCAAACGCACGCCGTTGCACCAGGCGCCCTGCCCCCGGCACGCAAAATAGGACTCGTTCAAAGCGGGAACGTAAATCGCAGCCAAAATCGGCGCCCCGTCTTCGATCAAGCAAACGCAGATGGCAAACTCCTTGTCTCCGCGCAGAAAAGCCCTCGACCCGTCAATCGGATCAACGATCCAGACGCGACGCTTTTCCAAACGCCCGGTCCCGTATTCGTCTTCCTCCGAAAGCCATCCATAGTCGGGAGCATGCGCGCGAAGCCGTTGGCGCAGCAGTTCGTTGACGGCAATGTCGGCATCGCTATAGAGAGAACCGTCGGGTTTTTTCTGCGCCTTCAGGTCGCCGGCATCCTGCCTTCGAAAATACTCCATCGCCAATGCGCCCGCGGCCTCGATGGTCTCAAGGAGCGCATGCCGATCGTCTTGTACGTCTGCGTTGTTCACAAGCCCGCAATGGTCATGCCCTCAATGCGAAGGCTTGGCGCATTCGTGCTCGAGCGAAATCGGAGGTCGTCGGCGGGGGTGACGTGCGCGAACATGTCTTTCAGGTTGCCCGCGACGGTAACTTCGTTGACCGGATAGGCGATTTTGCCGTTTTCGATCCAAAAGCCCGCCGCGCCCCTGGAATAATCACCGGTGACCGGGTTGACTCCCATGCCGATGAGTTCGGTGACATAAAGCCCCTGCGCAATGTCGGCAATGAGTTCGTCCTTGTTAACCTTGCCGGGAAGCATGTGTAAATTCGAGGACGAAGGCGAGGACGGTTCCGCGGCATTGCGCGATGCGTGTCCCGTGGAGGCAAACCCGAGTTGCCGGCCGCTCGCACCGTCAAGCAGCCAACTCTTCAACACGCCGTCTTCAATGAGGAGGAGCCGTCCGCCGGTGACGCCCTCGTCATCGAAGGGGCGCGACGCCAGCCCGCGCGGACGAAGGGGATCATCGAGAATATCGATGCTCTCGTGAAACACGGGTTTATCGAGATGTTTATCGAGGAAACTGACACCGCGCGCGACGGATGCACCGGAGATTGCCTGCGCGAAATGCTGCAACAGGCTCGAAGCAACGCGCTCGTCGAAGACGACGGGCAGTTGCGCGCCCTGCGGCTTGCGCGCGCCCATGCGCGCCAGGACGCGTTCGGCGGCCTCTCGTCCGACGGCATCGGGAGCATCAAGGTCCTTAAAGTGGCGCGTGGCGCTGTAAGCGTAATCGCGCTCTTTTACGCCGTCTTTTTCGGCAACGACCACGCAGACGATCTGGTGCGAGCTGACGCGGTATCCGCCGGAGAATCCCTCGCTGTTTGCGAAAGCGAGGCTCCCCCTCGACCATCCCGCTGTCGCGCCTTCGGAATTGGTAACGCCCTTGGACGCCATTGCGGTCTCTTCGGTTTCCTGCGCCCGTTCGTGCAGGAGCGACTCGTCCGCTTCGTAGCCGTCGTCAAGTTCAAGATCAATGCCGTCCGACGGGCGCGACGCCTCTGCCAGCCCGCACCATGCGTCTTCGGGAGCGAGGCGCGCCATTGCGACGGCGCGTTCCGCGAGCATCGGGAAATCGTTGGCATCGAGTTTGCCGCTTGCAACCGATGCCTGCCGCTTGCCGATAAGCACGCGCAGACCGAGACTTCCGCTTTCGGAGCGTTCGATGGACTCGAGTTTTCCAAGGCGAACGGTTTCTTGCAGCGAGTTGCTCCGGTGCGCGGTGGCATCGGCATGTTCGGCGCCGGCCTTGCGTGCGCACTCGAGGAGCGCATCAAGCATGTCGGTGAGTTGCTTGCTCATGCCGCGCTCCATGCGCCCAATGCCAGCGCAAGCGTCACGAGCGCGCCGAGGTCACGGTTGGACTGAAACACGCGCAAGCAAGCGGACGCGTCCCCGGAGTTGAAGCGAACGAGTTGCCGCAACAAATGCGCAACGATGAGCGGCATGCATGCATAGAACATCCACCCGCTTCCGGCGAGTGCCGCGGCAAGTGCGAGCGCGCTTGCTGCAATGGCATAGCAGATGCCGACGGCCACGCGCGATGACTCTCCCCACAACAGCGCGCTTGATCCGAGTCCGAGGATGGCGTCATCATGGGAGTCCTGGTGTGCGTAGACCGTGTCATATCCGACCGTCCATGCGATGCATCCGATGTAGAGAATAACAGGGGCGAGCGCGAGCGCACCGGTGACAGCACTCCACCCCGCAAGCGCTCCCCATGCAAAGGTGACGCCGAGGACGAATTGCGGCATGCGCGTGACGCGTTTGGCGAAGGGATAGAAGATGACGAGAGGCATGGCAGCGAGCGCAAGCACTATGGTGAAGAAGTTGAATTGCAATAACACGATGAACGCAATGACGAGTTGCGCAACAAGAAACATGACGGCTTGCGCGAGGGAAATGCTGCCGGCCGCGAGCGGGCGTGTTTTAGAGCGGTGAACTTGTTTATCAATATCGCGGTCGAGAATATCGTTCCAGGAGCATCCGGCCCCGCGCATGAGGACTGCGCCAAGCCCGAGCAGAAGGAATATGCCTGCATGTTGAATCGAAAATTGCGACACGCCTACGGATGTTATCGCGAGAACAAACGCCCACGCGCACGGGAAGAAAAGCAGCCATGTTCCGATGGGTTTGTCGTATCGCGCGAGTTTGAGGAAGGGCCTTGCCCGCACGGGGGCGATGCGCATGGCAAGGTTGTTGCGTGCGGCGGACGGGGCTTCTGCGCGATAATTCTGCATGCCGTTTTATAGCATGAAGGCCAGCGGTTATGCCAGGATGCGCGGAAGATTGCGGTTGATTACGGGGATTAATTCACGCTTCCCTGTTCGGCGCCGGATGTTATCAGACGTTCGGCAGTGAATTTGTCGGTAATCAACAAATCAATTATTCCCGTGCGCAAAGCACCCTGAATGGCCAGAGTCTTGAATTGTCCGCCCGCCAGCGCGACAACCCTGTCAACCCTTGACAGTTCCTCAAGCGTCATGCCAATCACCCGGTCATTCAGCGGTGTTTTCACCAAGCCACCCTCCGCATCAAAGAACCGCAAACTGATGTCGCCGACCCCGCCTGCTTCCTTGATCTCGACCAATTCCCGAGAAGAAAAAACATTGCCGCTGCGTGCAAGCATATTTGACGGCGCGATGGCACCGATTCCGACGATAGCGAGAGTGATTTTGTCAAAAAAATCCATGGTCTCGCGCACATAGTTATCGTTGAGGAGCACAAGCTTCGCCTCGTGCGACTGTACAACGCCGGGCGTATTCAACAAATGCGCCTCAGAGTGGGTGAGTTTGGCAAGACGCGTCGTTAATTGATTGGCGTGAATCTGAACGGTTGGATCCCCTATACCGCCTAAAGTCTGAACAACACGCTCGACCTTGCCGGATTTCACCGGATGGATGGCGTCTACCATTTTCAAGATTGTTTCAGACCAACTCGAAACACCGATGATCTCGCCTTTTTGCAATGTCATTTCGAGAAAATGTGCCGCCGCCTCTCCGATGCGAGTCATGATGGCGCCTTCTCTATCCTCGGTGCATTCCACCACAATTGCTTCACGCAAATTGAATTTGGACCTGAGTGCGGATTCGAGTTCTGCATAGGTGCCGGAGGGAGAGATGACAGTCGTTCGTATCATTCCCTCTTCATGCGCCTTCTTAAGCATCCTTGAAATGCTGGCTTGGGAAATTTGAAGACGCTCTGCAATGTCTCTTTGACGCTGCCCCTCGACAAAATACATCTGTGCGACACGAGCGATCATCCGGAGTTCATTTAGACGGGACATGTAGATAGTTTTTCTTTTCGAATATGGTGGTTGTTCACTATATCGCGCATACGGTTCGAGTGATTGCTTTTTTCCAGGCAGTTATTTTGGCCTCGCGAATTTTCGGGGCCGCACCCGGCTTTATTGCAGCGTCGTGGTCAACAAAACGTGCAACGGCATCCAGATTTGGCCAAAAACCGATTGCCAATCCGGCAAGATAGGCCGCTCCAACAGCAGAGGCTTCCGAATTTTTGCAGGGATACACCGGATGATTGATATAATCAGCCACCAATTGCATTAGGAATTGATTACGGCTTGGTTCGCCATCGACAAACAAACGTCCCATGCCCTGCACGGCATTTACCACGATAGAGTAAACATCATTTACCTGGAGCGCTATGCTTTCGGCTGCGGCACGGGCCACATGGGCAGGACCGGAACCAAAGGACAGCCCGCAAATCAAGCCGCGCGCCTCGGGATTCCAGTGCGGCGATCCCAAACCGGCATGCGCCGGGACTAATGACACACCATCGGTATCCTCTACTGTCTGTGCAAGATCAAGCAGAGCTTCCACGCTTTCCAAACCTAAAAGATTCGCCGTCCAGGGCATTACTGATGCGCTGACCAGGATATTGCCCTCAAATGCGTAGGTGGATTGTCCATTTAGCGACCAAGCAATCGTCGTCGTGATTCCCTCCGGTGGAACGACAAACTCGGGAATCGTAGTCATGACGGAAGACCCGGTGCCGAAAGTAACCTTGCCGTCACCATGCTTGAAGGCACCATGACCAAAAAGAGCGGCGTGCGAATCACCAATAGACGAAGCGATGGGAATGCCGTCAGGGATAACACCTGCGCCGCTAGTCATCCCGAATATGTGGGCGGAATCGCAAACTTCCGGCAACGCCGCACCGTCGACACCGAAAAGCGTGCAGAGGAACTCGTCCCAACGCCCCTCGGCGAGATTGAACATTTGAGTCCGAGATGCATTCGACCGGTCCGTTGCGTGCACGGCACCGCCGGAAAATTTCCAGATAAGCCAACTATCCACCGTTCCGATACAGATGTCGTTCGAGGACTGCCCATGGTTTTTAACGAGCCATCCAACTTTGGTTGGAGGAAAAAGCGGGTCAAGCGGCAAACCGGTGCGGGCGACGACCTCCGGTTCATGGCCTGCCGATTTCAGCGTCTCACAAGCAGCGAATGTGCGACGGCACTGCCAGGTCACAACGGGACCAAGCGGCGTGCCGCTTTTGCGGTCCCAGATAAGAATCGACTCGCGCTGGTTGGAAATGCCAAGGGCCAAAATCTCCACATCGGGTGCATCCTCAATACAAGCAGCAATCGCTTTCCGGGTTGCCTCCCAAATTGCATTGGCATCTTGTTGCACCCACCCGGGTCGCGGATGCGTGATAGGCACGGGAGCAGAACCACTGGCGATAATTTTACCTGAATCTGACATGAGGACGGCCTTGGAATTGGTCGTGCCCTCGTCAATAGCCAAAACAACCTTTTGCACTTTTATTATTCTTTCCGTTTCAACAATTCCGAGCCGCTTTCAGCGATGGCCTCGGGCGACATGCCGAAATCATCCAGCAAGGTGTTAGCGGAGGCCGTATGCGCAAAAACGCCCGGCACCCCGAGCCGCTTCATCGGAACAGGGTGCATATCAACGACTACTTCGGCAACGGCGCTGCCAAGACCGCCGAAGATAGTATGTTCTTCACAAGACAAGATAGCACCCGTTTCTTTTGCAGCCTGCAGGATTTTGTCCGCATCAATGGGACGAACCGATGCCATGTTAATTACACGCGCTGAAATACCGCGCTCCTTCAAAATGTCGGCCGCAACAATGGCACGATGCGTGAGTACACCGTTGGCAACGATTGTAACATCGCCGCCGTCACGCAAAATATCCGCCTTGCCAAGCCTGAAAACGTGACCGTCGGGCAGCACATCGGGAACACCCACGCGACTCAGGCGTAAAAAACAACCGCCCTTGTGCCCGGCAGCCCATCGGACCGCGGCGGCGGTTTCAATCCGGTCTGCCGGGGCGACAACCGGCACGTTTGGAAGCGCGCGCACCCAGGCAAAATCTTCAATTGAATGATGGGTCGGCCCGAGTTCGCCATAAGCCATTCCCGAACTGATTCCCACCAGTTTTACATTGGTTTCCGAATAGGCAACATCCGCTTTGATTTGCTCCAGTGCGCGGCCGGTCAGGAAGGGCGAGGCGGCGCAGACGAAGGGAATCTTGCCACCATTTGCCAGACCGGCGGCGACACCGACCATGTTCTGTTCGGCTATCCCTACATTAATCAGGCGCTCCGGAAACATGTCACGGAAGTTCCCCAACTTGGAGGAACCAACCGAATCATTGCATACGGCGACAATATCGTTGTTCGCAGCCCCCAATTCTTCGAGCACGCCGGTAAAGGCATCGCGGCAATCATGGAGTTTGGCAGATTCAAACGGCGTACTCATTGTACGGTATCTGTAAGTTCGGCCATCGCCTGCCTGTACTGTTCCTTGTTCGGCACTTTATGGTGCCATGCGACATTGTCCGACATGAAAGAAACGCCTTGCCCTTTGTTCGTATGAGCGATGACGCATTTCGGCTTACCCTTGGTTACGGTTTGGAGGGAAAGCGCCAAACAGATTAGTTCCATGTCATGGCCATCGATTTCCTCGATCGCCCAACCAAACGATTCGAGTTTGGGCGCCAAAGGAGCGAGATTGTTGGTATCAGCCAAACGTGCACCCTGCTGCAGTCGATTGTGGTCAATTATCAAGGTCAGGTTATCAAGCTTAAAGTGCGAGGCGGCCATGATGGCTTCCCAATTGGAACCCTCTTGCATCTCGCCGTCACCGGCAACAACGAATGTGCGCCAGCTGTCACCATTCAACTTGGCCGCCTTGGCCATGCCGACACCTACCGGCAATCCGTGACCGAGCGGCCCCGTATTGGTTTCAACTCCGGGAACCTTGACGCAATTCGGATGACCGTTGAGACGTGAATGGTGTTGGAGGAAAGAAGAAATTTCATCCTTACGGATAAACCCTCTCTCGGACAGCACTACATAAAGTGCCAACGCGGTGTGGCCTTTGCTGAGAACCAAGCGGTCGCGCTTTGGGTCCAGCGGATTTTCCGGGTGCACCGACATCACCTGAAAATATAAAGCGGTAAGAATATCTATCACCGACATTTCGCCGCCGATATGACCGGCACCAGCCTCAAACACGGCTTGCAAGTCGCGGCGGCGAATAGAGTTTGCGAGGGTGGCAAGTTCTTGCGGTTTCATAACGCCTCTCCGTCTCCCATGGATCGCCCGTAAAAAATAATTATTCACGACATAATAAACATACACTTACCGTATGTCAAATCCGATCGCTCCGTCACACGATGCGATTCGTTCTATTAACCTGGTGATACAGCACCAAAACATGCAGCATCCCGCAAACGACGCTTGCGAACGAATCCCCAAAAACCCCGGATGGCACATGATTCTCTTGAATGCAGTCAATTAAAAAACGGCGCAAATGGCGAGGTTTCGTGGATTTTGGCACTTTCACGCATGAGCATTTACATTATCGTATTGACGATGCCCCGCTCGTGATGTATGAATGTTTTACGCAAATGGGAATATTTATGCAATAGGAAAGTATGTCCACAGTGCAAAGTAAGCCGAATGTTTTCGCCCTCTTTTTGCAAGGGGGCGCAACCGGACCATTTATCGGTTTGGTGTTGCTTTGTGTTTTTCTTTCGGTGGTGACAGATTCTTTTCTTTCGCTCTCCAATTTCCTGAACATCCTCGACCAAATCACTGTGCTCGGCATTATGGCCGTCGGAATGACATTCGTCATTTTGATTGCCGGCATTGACCTTTCCGTCGGGTCGGTTCTGGCTCTCTCAATGATGGTGTTGGGATACCTCAATGTTGAAGCAGGATACCCGATGGGCGTAGCGATTGCGGGAGCGCTAGTTGCGGCGGCGATTGTGGGAGCAGTTGCGGGCTTGTTGATAACCGAGTTCAAGGTTCCACCGTTCATTGCCACACTTGCGATGATGTCAATCGCGCGAGGACTTGCAAGCATGATCACCAACGGTTCCCAGATTATCGGTTTTCCGCCTTGGTTCAACCTGGGCGCCATCATCCGTTACGGCGGTTTCTTAACGATAACCGTTGCGGTGATGCTTTTCGTGTTCGTCTCGGCGTTACTTTATCAGCGTTTTCGTGCAGGGGGACGTGTGCTCTATGCCATCGGAGGCAATCCGGAGGTAGCACGACTTGCAGGAATCAATGTAAAACGCGCAACCGTACTGGTTTATACAGCTTGCGCGGCGTTGTCCGGTCTGGCCGGAATAATGCTGGCCGCACGTTTGGACGCGGTTCAGCCGACCATCGGAATCGCTTATGAACTGGACGCGATTGCCGCCGTCGTTATCGGAGGCACAAGTTTGTCCGGCGGCACAGGCGGTATCGGCGGCACAATTATCGGCGTGCTGATTATTGGCGTGCTACGCAATGGACTGAATCTTCTGAGCATTTCACCTTTCTTGCAATCCGTGATTATTGGACTCGTGATTGTTTTTGCCGTTGCTGCGGAAACTTTTAAGCACCGTAGCAACTGAACTAGGGGTTGCGGACGTACCTGCCGCCTCTAATAACTGGCCTGCAAGCCAGGCCGTAACCGGTCCGAAGCAAAGGACCAATTAACCAAGGAGGGAATCTCTATGAAACTCAATCTGAAATTGATACTTTCGATGTTGGTAATGATCGCCACCGCAGGTGTTGCATCAGCACAGGATGTCGGAATTAAAAAGATCGGTCTCGCTGTGCCCAATCTGCAAGCCGATTACTTCAACCAAATCAAATTGGGCGTTGAAGGCTATGCGTCAAAGCTCGGAATTGAAGTGATCACCGTTGATGCAAAAGGCGACACCGCAACACAGGTCAGCCAAGTGCAAGACCTGATCACCCAGGATATCGATGCGTTCATCTATATTCCGGCCGGTGCTGCCGCTGCCGCCGTCCCGACCCGCCTGGCACGCGCCGCAGGTATTCCGGTCATCAATGTGGACCGCGCGCCCGAAGGCGAACCGGGAGACACCGTGATCCACGGTGAGAACATAAACTCCGCCTATCAAGTTTGTTCGCACTTGTTCAGCCTTGTAAACGGCAAAGGGAAAATGTTCATTATCCACGGTCAAAAAGGCACGACGCCCGAAGTTGAACGCTTCCAGGGTTGCAAGATGGCTATTGATGAAAACCCGGGAATCGAACTGGTTGCCCAGCAATGGACACAACACTGGTCACCTGACGAAGGTTTGCAGATTGGTCAAAACCTGCTGCAGGCGCATCCGGATACGAAAATAATCTTCGGCCAGGCTGATGCCCTCGCCCAGGGCGCCACCAAGGCGGTGGAACTTGCCAATTTGTCGGATCAAGTGATTGTGGGCGGTTATGATGGCGATGTTGCCGCCTTGGAGCAACTTGCCAGATGTGACACGCCGTTCATCGTAACCGCGACGCAAAGCACCCAGGCCATGGGTGTTCTAGCCGTCAACTCGGCGATTGCAGCCCATCACGGTGCATCGATTCCGGCACGCCAAATCCCGAACGCCGTGCTGACGACATGTGAAAATGCACCGCAATTCGTCGAAAAACATCCGTAGGCAAAACCAATCCGCTTAACGGAACGCAAGAAGTAGCGCCATGACCACTGGCGGCAAAACTCCAATCTTGTCTTTGGAGAACATCCGCAAGTCTTTCGGACAAGTTGAAGTTCTCCACGGCGTTGACATGGAGGTTTATGCCGGCGAGGTCGTGGCGCTGCTCGGCGAAAACGGCGCGGGGAAATCCACGGTCTCCAACATCATTTCCGGGACAATTCTCCCCTCGTCCGGCAAGATGACCTGGCTGGACGCACCCTATGCACCCGCGAATCCTCGCGAAGCGATTGATGCAGGCGTGGGCATGATTCATCAAGAGCTTTTGCTCCTTCCCCATCTTTCCATTGCAGAAAATATTTTTGTTGGCCGCTATCCGATGAAATCAGGCCGCGTTGACCGTCGTGAAATGGAGCGTCGCGCGCATGCAGGCCTCGAAAGGCTTGGACTTGATATATCCCCACGCCGCACGGTGCACGGGTTATCGACGGCCAACCAACAACTAATCGAGATTGCAAAGGCTCTAACGCTTAACGCCAAACTTCTGATTCTCGACGAACCAACCGCGGCGCTAGGAGGCGAAGAAACCAAACTTCTCTTCGACCAGATTGAACGATTGAAATCCGAAGGTGTAGGCATCATCTATATCTCGCATCGGCTTGAGGAGATCAAACAAATCGCCGATAGAATCATCGTAATGC
Organism: Hyphomicrobiales bacterium; assembly: GCA_026708545.1. Taxonomy (GTDB): domain Bacteria; phylum Pseudomonadota; class Alphaproteobacteria; order JAPOUT01; family JAPOUT01; genus JAPOUT01. The sequence continues at coordinate 14,036 of JAPOUT010000099.1, read as the reverse complement.
GTGACGGCGACAAAGTTCGCGAGTTTGACACTGCCAGCCTGCCCGTGCGAACGATTGCCGAAACGATGGTCGGACGTGCACTGGAACAAATATTCCCATCCCTGCCAACACCGGAATCCGAGATTGCGCTGAAAGTTGATGGACTGTCTTCGCCGAACGGTCGCTTTAACGATGTGAGTTTCGAGGTGCGAAAGGGTGAGATTCTCGGGATTGCGGGATTGGTCGGCGCAGGACGCACAGAACTTGTACGCGCCATTGCAGGCGTGGATCCCATTCAATCGGGCACTGTGAAATTCCAAGGAAAAGATATCACGCCGAAATCGACTCGCGACGCTATCAAGAACGGCATCGTTCTAGTGCCTGAAGATCGAAAACTCCAAGGCCTTGTACTCGGCCATAGTATTCGTGAGAATTTCGCGTACTCAAATTTCGAAGCAGTATCGATATCCGGCTGGATAATCAATTCAAGAATAAGGAAGTTCGCTGACGACGTCATCAAAAAATTTGGCGTTAAGGGCACCGGCGAGCAAAAAGTCGACGAACTGTCCGGTGGAAACCAGCAGAAAGTCGTGCTGGCAAAATGGCTTGCACGAAGCCCGAAGATTGTGCTGCTAGACGAACCGACTCGAGGGATTGATGTTGGAGCCAGGTCATCAATTTATGAACTAATCAACAGGCTCGCCGGGGAAGGCATCGCGGTGGTTGTGGTAAGTTCTGATTTGGAAGAAGTGCTGGGGGTTTCCCATCGCATCCTAGTCATGGCTGCAGGACAGCAGACAGGCATCTTAGACCGCAGTGAGGCCAGTGATGTTTCCATTATGGAACTTGCAATGGCCTGAATGGGAGAATTGAAATGAACAGATTTAAGAAAAAGACAGTCGTTGTCACCGGCGGGAACAAAGGCATCGGGTTTGCTATTGCTGAGCGGTTTTCCGCCGAGGGAGCCAACCTCGTGATCGCATCTGTCGAGAATCAAGTCGTGGAGGCCGCTGCAAAACTTCAGGATATTGGCGGAAGCGCCATCGGAATCGTGTGCGACGTTAGCGATAAAGATTCCGTTGCCGCCCTATACAACCAAGCAGAAAACGAATTCGGGTCGATAGATATATCGGTTCAAAACGCCGGTATTATCACCATTGCCAAAGTCGAAAACCTGACCGAAGCAGAGTGGGACGACACGATGAGGGTCAACACCAAAGGCGTGTTCTTATGCTGCCAAGAAGCCATCCGCCGAATGCGCAGTTCCGGAAACGGGGGACGGTTGATTAATATAGCATCCGGTCAGGCGCGAGACGGGTTCATCTACACCCCGCATTATGCAGCCTCAAAATTCGGCGTGATGGGGCTGACGCAAAGTCTTGCCAAAGAAGTCGCCCTTGACGGCATCACGGTTAATGCAATCTGCCCCGGCATCATCAAGACTGACATGTGGGACTACAATGACCGTGTTTGGGGTAAAATGCTAGGCGATTACGGACCGGGCGAATTGATGGCAGACTGGGTTCAGAATATCCCGATGAAGCACGCAGGCGAAGGCAAAGATGTCGCAGGATTGGCCGCGTTTCTAGCGAGTAAAGACGCTGATTACATTACAGGCCAAACCATAAACATTGATGGCGGACTTATAATGTCATAGGGATTATGCAAAAAAGAAATGACAATTTGGAATTTGGAAGGTAAATGGACAACATCACTTTAGATGTCCCGGCGCTTTTTGATCTGTCAGGGCGGGTAGCCTTCGTTACCGGTGCGGGAAGCGGCATTGGCCAGCGCATTGCACTTGGTCTCGGGCAATGTGGCGCGGAGGTCGCTTGTGTAGACCGTCGAACCGACGGAGGTTTGAGCGATACGCTAAGCCTGATTGAACGGGCAGGTCGCAAGGCCATCGCCGTGAACGCCGATGTGACGGACCGTGCGGCGCTGGAAGAGGCAGTCGCCCGGACCGAAGCCAGCCTTGGTGCTTTAGGAATTGCGGTGAATGCCGCAGGTATCGCTAATTCCGACCTCGCCGAAGAAATGAGCGAGGAGCAGTATCAAACCCTGATGGACATCAACTTGAAGGGGGTTTTCTTTTCCTGCCAAGCCGAGGCAAACGCAATGCTTAAACACGCAAAAGGATCAATCATTAACATCGCCTCCATGTCCGGAGTCATTGTGAATCGCGGACTGAAGCAAGCGCATTACAATGCGTCCAAAGCGGGTGTAATCCACATGTCGAAATCCATGGCAATGGAATGGGTTGAACATGGTGTTCGTGTGAACTCAATTAGTCCCGGTTATACTGCAACGCCAATGAATCTCCGCCCCGAGATGGCACATCAGACCAAAGAGTTTGAAAATCAAACGCCTATGCAACGCATGGCAACGGTTGACGAGATGGTTGGCCCGGCGGTGTTCCTGGCTTCCGATGCTTCATCTTATTGCACCGGTGTTGATTTGCTTGTTGATGGCGGTTTCTGTTGTTGGTGAACCGCGCCACAAGCATGTTACAAAAACGGACTACTGCCTGAGCCTATCCCTGCTCTTGCGAAACCTTCGCATATACTCCATCCTAGCCGTATGCCTTCGCTCATTGCTTCTCAAGCCAAAAAACTGCACGCAACCCTTGCCGCGCCTTCGGATAAATCCATTTCGCACCGTGCTTTGATCTTCGCCGCAATGGCAATGGGAACCTCCC
>JAPOUT010000099.1:0-10999 GCA_026708545.1 Hyphomicrobiales bacterium | reverse complement strand
GCCACCGCCTCGAGGTTCCCTCGGCGCAAGTGAAATCGGCGGTGCTGCTCGCAGGACTGAACGCTCCGGGCAAAACGATTGTGGTCGAGTCGGTCCCAACCCGAGACCATACCGAGCGGATGCTTAAAAGTTTCGGCGCGGAGATTTCCGTTCGTGATGCCGACGGCGCGTGTGAAATCAGCGTAACCGGCCATGGTGAACTCGAGGCGATCGAATTTGAAGTGCCCGGAGACCCGTCATCGACAGCGTTTCTAATCGCATCGGCGCTAATCGTTCCAAACTCGGAAATTGTCGTGAAGAACGTCTGTGTAAATCCCCGGCGAATCGGTCTCTTCACGACGCTTAAAGAGATGGGCGCGGACCTTGAGTTTCTCAATGAGCGTGAATCTTGCGGAGAGACTGTTGCGGATGTTCGTGCCCGTTGCGGTGATGCGGTTTCGTTGCGAGGCGTTGCCGTTCCGGCAGAACGGGCGGCTTCGATGATTGATGAATACCCCATTCTTTCGGTGGCTTGCTCGTTTGCGGACGGAGAGAATCGAATGGAGGGCTTGGGGGAGTTACGTGTCAAGGAAAGCGACCGCCTTGAGGCAATCATTTCAATGCTGCGCTCGAACGGCGTTAACGTGGAAGGCGGCGCGGACAGTCTTGTGATTGAGGGCTGCGGCGGAAATGTTAAGGGTGGCGGAACCGTCGCGGCTTGCGGGGACCACCGGATAGCAATGTCGGCGCTGGTGATGGGATTGGGTTCGCAGGCCGGTGTAGGAATTGACGACGGTGCAATGATTGCGACAAGCTTTCCCAACTTTCTCGATTGTATTGCTTCGATGGGCGGGAATATTCGCAACGGTTAAGCGCTTGCAAACATCTGCTCCGCTGATTAGAATCAAGAGTATTTTCGGATAGAGGACGTATCATGAGCAAACCTGTTTTTGAAGATTTATTCACATTCTCCGGCAGGCGAAACCGGCTGAGTTATATCCTGTTTCAAATCTCAATATGGACATTGATCCTCGTGGGAGGCACCATTGGCATAACCATCAGCGCGGCTGTCTCCGAGCACAATGACGGCGGCGGAGCCGTTGTCGTGTTGATTTTGGCATTGATTCTTCTGGTTATAGCCGTCAGCGACCTTGCCGTGACGTCACAAAGATTCCGCGACATCGGGTTTACGGGCTGGGCCGCTTTGCTCATTCTCATCCCGTACGTAGGCTTTATAGTTTGGATTGTGCTCATGTTTATACCCGGAACGCGCGGCGAAAACAGATATGGGCCCGACCCCTTGGAAATCGACAATAGTAATTAAGCAGGGCTTCAATACCCCGACACAATATGGATTCCATCGTTATCGCTATCGACGGGCCGGCGGCTTCGGGAAAAGGAACCATCGCGCGGGCAATTGCGGAACACTATAACTTTGCGCATCTCGACACCGGACTCCTATACCGGGCCATCGCAAACGTTCTTATAACGAATGGAATTCTCGAACCCACCGCCGAGCAAGCCGTTGAAGCCGCAAAACACATCCGAAACGAGATTCCCCTCGAACAACTTGAAGGCGATATAAGTCTGCGAAGCGAAAGGGTCAGCACAACCGCCTCGGTCGTCGCCGCAATCCCGCAAGTACGCGAGCAACTCGTTGCCCTGCAACGCGACTTCGCCAAACACCCCCCCGGTAACGCTGCCGGAGTCGTCATGGAAGGACGCGACATCGCAACCGTTATCTGCCCGTGGGCGCAAGCGCAACTATATGTGGATGCAAGCCTCGAAACGCGGGCGCGCCGCCGATTCGAGGAGATGGCCGCAAGAGCCGAAGCAGCCGGAACAAAGCCGATTTTCTCCAACGAGCGGGAAGCCTCCAAAATTCTCGCAGAACGCGATAAAAGGGACACCCGGCGCTCAAACGCCCCCCTTAAAAAAGCCCCAAATGCCCTCTTGCTTGACACGACGGAATTAGGTATAAAGGAGAGTATCGCTCGAGGCATTGACCTCATCGAATCTCGTCTGCATCCGACGAGAGGCGTTGGTGTCGGCGGGCAAAGTCAATAACAACGTAAGCCCACATGCAACAAAACCCCGAAACCAACACCACAAACCCCGCCCCTTCTCAAACCCCGAGCCGCGAAGAATTCGCCGCTATGCTCGACGAAAGCCTCGACAAAAGCGGTATTCGCGAACAAAGCGTCGTTCAAGGTAAAGTTGTCGCCGTGCAAAACGGATTCGTCGGAATTGATGTCGGACTCAAAACCGAAGGATGGATTCCCATGCGCGAATTCACCGACATTGACGAAAGCCTGAAAATCAACGTTGGCGACCTCATTGATGTCTACCTCGAGCGGATGGAAAACTCGCGGGGCGAAGCCATTCTCTCCTACGAAAAAGCCAAGCGGGAACAATCCTGGATCCAACTCGTGCAAGCCCACGACAACAACGAACCCGTCGAAGGCTTGATTGCGCAACGTGTGCGCGGAGGCTTCACCGTAGACATCGGCGGTGTTGAGGCTTTCCTTCCCGGATCGCAGCTGGATATTCGACCCATGCGCGACGCCACCGCGCTCATGGGCTCAAAACAACAGTTCCAAATCCTGAAGATCGATAAGCGGCGCGGCAACATCGTCGTCTCGAGACGCGCGGTTCTTGAGGCATCGCGCTCGGAACAACGCGACGAACTCGTCCAGAACCTGCAAGAAGGACAGGTCGTCCAGGGGCGCATCAAAAACATCACGGATTACGGTGCCTTCGTGGACCTCGGCTCGCTGGACGGATTGCTGCACGTCACGGACATGTCGTGGAAACGAATCCAAAACCCGCGCACCGTCCTCAAAAACGACGAAATGGTCACCGTCAAAATCCTCAAAATCACTCCGGAGACGCAGCGCATCTCGCTTGGAATGAAGCAACTCACGCCGGACCCCTGGCTCGAAATCTCGGAAAAATATCCCGTCGACAAGAAAGTCATGGGACGGGTCACGAACATCACGGACTACGGCGCATTCGTCGAACTTGAACCCGGAATCGAGGGACTCATCCATGTCTCGGAGATGAGCTGGATCAAAAAGGGACTCCCGCCGGGAAAACTCCTCTCTACCAGCCAGGAAGTTGAAGTCATGGTGCTCGAAGTCAACGAGACCAAACGGCGCATCTCGCTGGGGCTGCGCCAATGCACTCCAAACCCGTGGGAATCTTTCGCCGAGAAACATCCGACCGGTTCCACCATCGAAGGCGAAATCAAGAACATTACCGAGTTTGGCCTGTTCATCAGCCTTGAAGGCGGGATAGACGGAATGGTCCACATGTCCGACCTTGATTGGAACAAACATCCTTCCGAAGCCCTTTCCGACCGCAAAAAAGGCGAGACCGTCAAAGCCAAAGTGCTCGAAGTCTCCATTGAAAAAGAACGGGTTTCCCTTGGAATCAAGCAGCTTCATAATGATCCCTTCGACACTCTCGGCGATCTTGCCAAGGGCAGCACCGTCACGTGCACCGTCCAGGGAATTCAAGACGGCCGCCTGAAGGTGAGCATCGGCGAAAACGGCGTCTCCGCTTTCATCAACAGGCAGGAACTCTCCCGCGAGCGCTCCGAGCAGCGTTGCGAGCGCTTTGCAATTGGTGATAAAATCGATGCACAGGTCACGCGCTTCGACAGGGACGCGCGGCGCATTGACCTTTCCGTCAAAGCCCTCGAGATCGCCGAAGAGAAAGACGCAATGAAGCAATATGGTTCGTCCGATTCGGGCGCGACTCTGGGAGCAATCCTCGGTGCAGCACTCGGCATGGGTAAAAAAGCCAAAAACGAACCCGAAAAGGCGAAAGAAGCCACCGATGCCGGAGCAGATGCGCAAGAGCCGCCGTCCGATTCAGCGGGCGGAGAAGAACAGGAAGAGCAGACGAAGAAATGAGCCAGTCCAGCATCCCGACCGATGCGCTCGTCGAGCGCCGCCAATTGAAACGCCGACTCATCCTCTGGCGCGTGGTGGGGATTACGTCCGTCTGCCTCTTTTTCCTTGCCCTGCTGTTTCCGTCAATACCGCCCACGAGAATCACCGGCGAGGACCACATCGCCCGCTTCGCCATTGAAGGCATCATCGCGGATACGACGCTCCAGGCCGAACGACTCGATGAAATCGCGCAGGCCGACGAGGTTCGCGCACTCCTCCTCCACGTCAACTCGCCCGGCGGCACCATCACGGGCTCCGAGACCCTCTTCAATGCCGTGCGCCGGGTTGCCGTTAAAAAACCCGTCGCCGTCATCATGAATGATATCGCCGCGTCCGGGGGTTACATCGTCGCCATCGCAGGCGATCACATCGTTGCGCGGCACAACACCATCACGGGCTCCATCGGCGTTATCTTCCAATGGTTCGAAGCAGGAGGGTTGGTGGAGAGCATCGGCATCCAGCCCTACATCGTTACGAGCGGACCGTTGAAGGGACAGCCGAACCTCTTCGAGGCCCCCTCCGAAGAAACACTCGAAGTCACCCGCGAAAGCGTTGAGGACGCCTTCCAGTGGTTTGTTTCTCTCGTCGCCGAGAGAAGGGGCTTCGAATACGCCCAGGTCCTGCGCCTCGCCGACGGACGCGTCTATACCGGGGGACGGGCGCTGGAAGCCGATCTCATCGATCAAATCGGCGAGGAACACGACGCTATCGTCTGGCTTGGCGACACCCACAACATCCAACCCGATCTCGGAATTCTCGACTGGTCGATTTCGCCTTGGGACGAGATCTGGAGCGTCGAACCCGATGCACTCGTGTTGCGCCTGCTCGGGCGCGAGGACATCTCGCTTCGCGGGTTGGTAAGCTTATGGGCACCCGGCGCATGACCCGCTCCGAACTCGTCGCACGCCTTGCCGCGTCCAACCCCCATCTTCGGCACCGGGACGCCGAGAGACTCGTTGACGCCGTGTTGCACGAAATCGCCGAAGCACTGCGGCAGGGGCACCGCGTCGAACTTCGGGGCTTCGGTGCCTTCTCCATCAAAGACAGGGCAGCCCGAATCGCCCGGGATCCAAGACTCGGAAGCACCGTACAAGTCGCTTCCAAACGAGTTCTTCATTTCAAGAGTTCCAAACTCCTCAACAAGCGTCTCAACGAAGCGCTCGGGACACCCTCGGACAAAGACGAAGACTCGAAGTCCTGAACAAACTTAAACCAATGGCAAGTGTCACAGATTCGGCGGATGCAAACAATCCGCTGTTCCTTGCCCTTGATATTTCCGACATCGATACCGCCGCAAGCATCGCAAAAAAACTCAAACCCCATATCGGCGGCGTCAAGATCGGTATGGAATTTTTCTACAACTTTGGCGCCCGTGGATACGAACGCATCCGTGAAACCGGACTGCCTATCTTCCTGGATTTGAAACTCCACGACATTCCCGCAACCGTAAGCGCGGCCGTGCGAACGCTCGCGCGGCTTTCCCCCGCCATGCTCACCATACATGCAGGCGGAGGCATCGAAATGATGCGGGCCGCGTTATCGGCGGCGAAGGAGGCGGACGCTCCGCCGCGAATCGTTGCCGTCGGAATGCTCACAAGCCTCGAAGACGCGGACCTCAAGCGCGAAGGCATCCCCCAAACGGCCGAAATACGAACCCGGCACCTCGCCGACAACGCCATCGAAGCGGGCATCAACACGCTTGTGTGTTCGCCCAGGGAAATCACCCCCCTGCGCGAGCGCTTCGGCGGGGATGTATCGCTGGTAACGCCGGGGATTCGCCCCGAAGGCGCCAAGGCCGACGACCAAAAACGAACCATGACCCCCGAAGAGGCATATCGCCTCGGTGCCGACATCCTTGTCATCGGGCGCCCCATACTCCATGCTGGTAACCCCGAAGCCGCCGCGCGTGCGATCTCCGAATCCCTTCAACCGCACCGCCCCGGCGAGTGAAAATTTTGTGATGGAGACAAGAATGCCCCCGCAAGTAAAAATCTGCGGCATTACCGACGGCGACGCCTTGAATGCCGCTTTGCGGTGCGGTGCCGACATGTTGGGATTCCTGCACCATCCCGCAAGTGCGCGCCACATTGATCCCGACGGGGCGGCGCGGCTGCGCGCAAGCGTTGGCGCGCGGGCGCGTGTTGTTGCCGTCGGCGTGGACATGTCCGATGCACTGTTGGAAGAGTTGTTCGAAAAGCTGCGTCCGGATTTCTTTCAATTGCACGGGTCGGAAACCCCGCAACGTGCCGGAGAAATTCGCGAGCGTTTTGGCAGCGGCATCATCAAGGCGATACGGGTGCGCGGCAACGGGGACATCGAGCAGGCGCACGCATTCGAGGATGCCGCCGACATGCTACTCTTTGACAGTTACACGGAGGCTCTTGCGGGTGGCACGGGTGTCGTTTTCGATTGGACCCTTTTACACGGGCTTCGAAACAAGGGGGCGTGGATTCTCTCCGGCGGTTTGACACCTGAAAACGTCGCCGACGCCATCGAGCAAACCGGCGCGCCCGCCGTCGATGTTTCCTCCGGCGTCGAGAGTGCTCCGGGAAGAAAGGATCCGAAAAAAATCGAGAGATTCCTGCAAGCCGTAAAAACAACAACACCGATGGCGTTGCGAGCATGAACAAAACACCTCTTTCCAACCGCTTCGACGGAGGCCCCGACGAAGGGGGGCATTTCGGCATCTTCGGTGGACGCTTTGTCGCCGAAACGCTCATGCCCCTCATCCTCGACCTCGAAAAAGCCTATGACACCGCCAAAGAGGATGAATCCTTTCAGCGCGAACTGCGTGACTTCTCCAGCCATTACGCCGGACGGCCCTCGCCGCTCTACTTCGCCGAACGCCTGAGCGAGCACCTCGGCGGTGCAAAAGTCTACTTCAAGCGCGACGAACTCAACCACACGGGATCGCATAAAATCAACAATTGCCTCGGGCAGATCCTCCTTGCCCGACGAATGGGCAAAGCCCGGATCATCGCTGAAACCGGAGCGGGCCAGCATGGCGTCGCCGTGGCAACCGTGTGCGCACGCTTCAATCTTCCCTGCCGGGTTTACATGGGAGCCAAGGACATCACGCGGCAGAAACCCAACGTGTTTCGCATGCGCCTGCTCGGCGCCGAAGTCGTCGCCGTCGAGAGCGGCGCGGGAACGCTCAAGGACGCAATGAACGAGGCGTTGCGCGACTGGGTCGCAAACGTCGAGAACACCTTCTACATTATCGGAACCGCGGCGGGGCCCCACCCCTACCCCGCAATGGTGCGGGACTTCCAGTCCGTCATCGGCAAAGAGGTCCGCGAACAAATCGTCGAGCGGGAGGGCCGACTGCCCGACAGCCTTGTTGCCTGCATCGGCGGCGGATCGAATGCACTGGGCTTGTTTCATCCGTTCCTGCAGGATGAAGCCGTGCACATGTTCGGCGTCGAGGCGGGAGGTCACGGATTGGAAGGGGACGCGCATTCGGCGTCGCTGAGCGGCGGCAAGCCCGGTGTTCTGCATGGCAACCGAACCTATCTTTTGCAAAACGGCGACGGGCAGATCCTGGAGGGACATAGTATTTCCGCGGGACTCGATTATCCCGGCGTCGGCCCCGAACATGCCTGGCTCAAGGACAACGGGCGCGTTTCCTATGTTGCCGTCGGTGACGACGAAGCGCTGGAGGCGTTTCATTTATGCGCGCGCCTGGAGGGCATCCTGCCCGCGCTCGAACCCTCGCATGCGCTGGCGCATGTCTGTAAAATCGCGCCGGAATCATCCCGCGAACATTTAATTGTCATGAATCTGTGCGGCCGGGGCGACAAGGACATCTTCACCGTCGCCGAGCATAGCGGCGGCATGGACGGAGTCGTCGACTCATGAGCGGCACGCGCATCGACAAGCGATTTGAAGAGCTTCAAAAACAGGGACGGGCCGGCCTGGTCACCTTCCTTGTCGCCGGCGACCCCGATTTCGACACCTGCCTGGAGTGCCTGCGCACTCTTCCCGAAAACGGCGCGGACATCATCGAACTCGGCATGCCGTTCAGCGATCCCATGGCGGACGGTCCCGCCATCCAGGCCGGATCAACGCGGGCCCTTCAAAACGGCGCGTCCATGCCGCGCACCCTTGAACTGTTGCAGCGCTTTCGCGCCGGGGACTCCACAACTCCCGTCGTGTTGATGGGTTACTACAATCCCGTCTACATTTACGGCGTCGAACGATTCCTGGACGATGCGGCCGAAGCCGGCGTTGACGGACTGATACTCGTCGATTTGCCCCCCGAGGAAAGCGGCGAGATTTTGCCCGGGGCACAAAAACGCGGCATTGATTTCATCCGCCTGGTCACGCCGACCACCGACAGCGCGCGCCTGCCCGCCATCCTTGATGGTGCGAGCGGGTTTTTATACTATGTTTCCATCGTCGGCATCACCGGGACCAAGGCTCCGGATACCGGCAGGGTGAGCAAGTCCATTGAGGCGTTGCGACAGCACAGCCGGCTTCCCGTCGCCGTGGGCTTCGGCATCCGAAACGCCGAACAGGCAGGCGCGTTGGGACCGCTTGCCGACGGCATTGTCGTCGGCTCCGCGCTGGTCGAACGCATCGCAGACCCCGAAACGCGGAGCGGCATCCCCGGCCTTGTCGCCGAACTCGCCGGCGCATTGCGCTCCCGAAACAGAAAGGCCACATCATGAACTGGATCAACAACTTCATACGCCCGAAACTGCAACGGATGTTCAATTGGCGGGAGACTCCCGACAACCTCTGGCACAAGTGCCCTTCTTGCGGCAACATGATTTTCCACCGCGAACTCAAGGCGAACCTGTATGTGTGTTCAGGCTGCAACCTGCACATGAAAATGCCCGCGTCCGAGCGATTCTCCATGCTCTTTGACGGCGGTGCGTATGATTCCATCGACACGCCCGACATTCCCGTGGATCCCCTTGAATTCCGCGACAAGCAACGATACACAAAGCGCCTCGAAGACGCCCGCCGCAAAACCGGCGCCAAGGATTCCGTCGAACTCGCACACGGGAAAATTCGGGGCGTTGAAACCGTGGTCGCCGTGCAAGACTTCGCGTTCATGGGAGGTTCACTCGGAACCGCAGCCGGCGAAGCCATCATCCGCGGCGCGCAAGCCGCCCTTGAGCACAGATGCGCATATATCATCATCACATCCTCGGGCGGCGCGCGCATGCAGGAGGGAATTCTCTCCCTCATGCAACTGCCCCGCACGACCATCGCGATACAAGCGCTTCAGGACGCGCGGCTGCCCTACCTCTGCGTTCTCGCGGACCCGACCACGGGAGGCGTCACCGCCTCCTATGCAATGCTGGGAGATGTCCAAATCGCCGAAACCGGCGCACTGATAGGATTTGCGGGACCGCGCGTTATCGAACAAGTTATCCGCGAGACCCTGCCCGAAGGATTCCAACGTGCCGAATATCTGCTCGAACATGGCATGCTCGACATCGTCGTCCAGCGAAAAGAACTGCGTAGCACGCTTGGACGACTTCTCCAACTCATGACGGAGTCCCTGCGCCGCCGGAACGGCGGCATCGCACGCATCGAATCAACGGAAGAATCTTCGAGCACAAGCGGTGAAGAAACCTCCCCCGCCTGATTGCGCCGGCTTCGTCTCCCGAAACGAAGCAATCCTCGAGCGCTTTCTCGCGCTTCATCCCAAAATCATCGATCTCTCCCTCACGCGCGTCGAGACCCTGCTTGAGCGGCTTGGAAACCCCCATAAACATCTGCCCCCCGTCTTTCATGTCGCGGGCACCAACGGCAAAGGCTCAACCATCGCGTTTTTAGACGCCTGCCTGCAAGCGGACGGACGACGCGTACACGCGTACACTTCGCCGCATCTGGTTCGTTTCAACGAACGGATTCGCCTTGACGGCAAAGCGATACATCCCGAGCGGCTTTATCAACTGTTGCACCATTGCGAGGAAATCAACGACCGCAATACCGTCACCTACTTTGAGATTACCAGCGCGGCGGCATTTTTGGCGTTTCGTGAAACTCCGGCGGATGTTTTGTTACTGGAAGTGGGACTCGGAGGACGGCTTGACGCCACCAACGTCGTAGCGCGTCCGGAAATATGCGCCATCACGCCAATCGGTTTGGACCATCAGCAATTTTTGGGTGAAACCATTGAAGAGATCTCCGCGGAGAAGGCGGGCATTCTCAAAGAGGGCGTCGGCGCGGTGATTGCGCCGCAGGAAACGGCGGCATTACAAGCCATTGAAGCACGCGCGGAAGAATTGAACGCCCCTTTGTATCGTTACGGAAAAGAGTGGCACATCGCCAGACAAGGTGACGGTTTGCTTTACGAGGACGAAAGGGGCGTTATCGAACTGCCTCTGCCCGGACTGCTCGGAGCACATCAGATTATCAATGTCGGCGTTGCCGTTGCGGCTTTGCGGCATTCGCGCTTTGCCGAGATTAATATCGATGCCCTTAGGCGCGGTGTCGAACAGGCACGCTGGCGCGCCCGGCTGCAACGGCTGGAAAACGGCGCTTTGTTTGAAGCAGTCGGGGAGGGAGAATTGTGGCTGGACGGCGGACATAATCCCGCGGCGGCCCGCATCTTGCGCGAGGCAATGGAAGAAATGAATAAAGCGCGTCCAAACAAACCGTTGCATCTGGTCGCGGGAATGATGGATACGAAAGACGCGCAGGGGTTTTTCGCGGAATTTAAAAATTTGGCGCGAAGCGTTGCCACGATTCCAATACCCACGGAGCAACGCAGCGCATCGGCGAAGTCACTGCTAACGGAAGCGCAGGCCGCCGGCATCAAAGGCGAAGCGTTCGACTCGCTGCTCGAGGCATGCCGTGCGGGAAAAGGATGCCGGGTGCTATTGTGCGGTTCTTTATATCTGGCCGGCTATGTGCTCGCCGAATATGGAAACCAAGCCGAAAATCGATAGACAGGACACGGCAATCCGCTTCGGAATCCCACCTTATGATGACAGCGGACAGACTTGAGGATGCCGCAAAAGAATCGAGGCTGCCGACCCCACGAGAGGAGATGTGGAGCGGCAGCCCCTTAACCCGTGCGTCCCGGTCCCGAGTCCCTCCGCCGA
>JAPOUT010000087.1 GCA_026708545.1 Hyphomicrobiales bacterium | reverse complement strand
TCTACAAATTAACAAAAACGAACCACACCGAACGAGTTATTCACCTGTCTCGTCCAGTTTGAGTCTAGTCAATTAAAAGGGGGATTATAGCTAATCCTAACCATTTGCACCGATTCGCCTGGTTCTTCCCGATTTGCTCGAAATTTCCCGCATTATCCCTCTCTGGCATATCAAGGACGTTCCTATCTCTGTCCTGTAACTTCCCGTGCAAGCTGCATAAATTGTTGACTCTCCCGCTGTTTTGAAGTATTCTTCCAAGTATAGTCAAACAAACACAGACAAGGTTATTACAATGGCAAAGCAAGGCACCTGGCAAACACTACCGAAAGGGCATTTCCCTCATTCAGGTCATCCAGCAGATATTCCCCGACAATGACACAGCGATGAAGTGGTTCGAGGGTTGGATATGGAAGAAGAACGGGGGCGAGCCGATCTGCCCGAAATGCGGGAGCATACGAATTTCCAAAGGGCAGAAGCACCCCAGCATGCTTTATCGTTGCAAGGATTGCCGTAAGTTCTTTTCAGTAAGAACAGGAACGGTAATGAGGAGCAGTAAGTTATGTTATCAAATATGGGCGATTGCGATTTACTTGGTCGCAACGAATTTGAAGGGGCTTGCATCTTTGAAGTTCCACAGGGATTTTAACATTAATCAAAAACACGCTTGGCACTTGGCACACAGAATTCGCATGGCTTGGAAGGCGAGCGAGAAGGATGTGTTCGAGGGTCCCGTTGAAGTCGATGAAGCGACCACGGACGGGATTGTATCCAATATGAGCAACAAGAAGCGAGCCGAGTGGAGAGAGAAGTATGGAGGGGCAAGAGGCATGGTCGGTAAGACCATGATTATTGCAGTGTATGACAGGGCTACGGGAAAGACGATTGCCAAGGTCATGGAGAAGCACGACAAGGATTCGATACAGGAATTCGTCTTGAAGCACACGGAGCCTGGTTGCGTTGTTATGACAGATGGGAGTCACGACTACCGTGGGTTTCCCGACCGCAGACACGAGGCGGTATCCCACAACAAGAAGAAGTATGCCGAGAAGCGTATGATTAACGGGAAGTTGGAAACGGTTACAACGAACAATATCGAAACCTTCTGGTCGTTGTTGAAGCGAGGACACCAAGGCGTGTTCCACAAGATTAGCCCGAAGCAGTTGCAGAGGTATGTGGATGAGGCAACGGGTCACAGGAATATGCGTAATAAGGACACTGATAAGATTATGGGAGAGATAGCCCAGAGCCTGGCGGGGAGGTTCTTGACGTATAATGATTTGACTGCTAATAATGGATACTACTCAGCGGCTCGCGGATGCGACCCGAAGGTAGACAAGAGGTTGATAGCATAGAGAAAAGCAGATGACAAAGAGAGAAATCTATGATAACCTAATTACCAATGCAAGCAGCGGCTGGCAAGCAGCGGCTGGCAAGCAGCGGCTGGCAAGCAGCGGCTGGCGTTAAGTATCTGCTAGGATATAACCTCCTTACCTATTACATCCCCCTATATTTTAATCTGACTGCTCCGAGTAATTCGGATCGGCATTTCGCTAAATATCACTGATGGCTATTACAGAATCAGAAACGAGCGTCGCAATAAATATTCAACTTGCGAATTGTGGATGGCGATTAAATCCACGAGAATCCAATCGGAATGTTTTTCAACAACAAGCACAAACAAAAAAGCAAAACAAAAAGTTTGGCGGAAACAGACCTGATTATGTGCTTTATGCTCATAATGATTCTGATGCTCCTACAATAGTTATAGAAGCCAGAAGACCTGGGAAGCCTATGTCGAAAGCACTTAATGATGCTATTGAAAAATATGCGAGAAAAATAGATGCTCCTATAGCAATTGCAACGGATGGTTGGAGGGTAAAAACTTGGCATATTCCAACCAATGCTCCTTTGTTTATTGACGGTCATGAAGTGGATGAATTGTTCAGTCCTGATATGGCACAATATTTTTCCAAAGATAATAATTTTGGCAGTTTTGCGAAGGAGGTTGTTTTAACTCAAAATGAATTGATTGCCAAATTTAAAAAAGCGAATGACATACTTTATCACGAGAGGATTGATGCTGGCATCGAGCGTTTTTCTGAATTTGCCAACCTTATGTTTTTAA
Organism: Hyphomicrobiales bacterium; assembly: GCA_026708545.1. Taxonomy (GTDB): domain Bacteria; phylum Pseudomonadota; class Alphaproteobacteria; order JAPOUT01; family JAPOUT01; genus JAPOUT01. Next base: position 7,379 of record JAPOUT010000087.1, on the reverse strand, counting down.
AACTTCAAATGGAAACGAAAGGTGAGATAGCAGGTTTCACATGGACGGATATTGAAAATAAAAACGGAAGCGGTCTGCTGAAAGCAGTGAAATCCATATTGAGAACTATCAGACAAGAACATGGTAGTGATTTATTTGAAAATCCGAAAATTACCAACCCTAAAAATATGGAAAGATTGATAGATATACTTTCTTCGTTCCGTTTGTCATCTGTCAGGGATGATATTAAAGGAATTGCATTTGAACATTTTATTCATTCTTATACACGAGGAAGGAAAAACGATTTGGGACAATTTTTTACGCCTCGCCACATTGTTAGAATGATGGTTGGTTTTCTTAAACCTCGTATTGGTGAAACGATATACGACCCATTCTGCGGAACAGGAGGGATGTTGATTGAATGTTTCCGTTATATCAATCAGCACATAGAAACAAAAAGAGAAAAAGAAAAACTTAAAAAGGAAACTTTATTTGGTAGAGACAGTTCAAGTGTTGCTCGAATTGCTATGATGAATATGATTATGTTCGGTGATGGACATTCCAATATACAACGCGGAGATTCCTATGCAAGCCTTGGAGAAACGAAAAATAAATATGATATTGCAATTACTAATATCCCGTTCTCTCAAAGAACGGATATTATTGAGGGATACCCTGTTGTTCCTACAGGAAATGTGAATGGTGATAGCATTGGTGTCCAACATTGTCTTGAAAGTTTAAAAAACAAAGAAACGGCAAGAGCGGCAATCATTGTGCCTATTGGTTTTTTGTATAAAGGAGAATTAGAAAAAGAGCGAAAGCATATTTTTGAAAATTGGTGTTTGAATAAAGTTGTCGAGTTATCACCGAAATGTTTTCAACCTTATACAGAACAACAAACAGCAGTGTTGTTTGTAAATAGAAAACAGAAGAATGTTGTGAATTTTCCATATTATCGTGTGAAGAATGACGGTTATAGCCAAGATGGTTACAGAATTCCATTGCCAGGTGAAAACGATATTGATAAAGTAATGGATGAGAACGGATATGAGAATAATCCCGTTGATTTGGAACTACCATCACATTTCAAACGATTACATTTAATTCATAATAAACACGATGAATTCATGCTTGAAGATGTTGCTGAAATTACAACAGGCAGTGGTCGTATTTCCCCAAAAACAAATTTCATTGATGTTCAAAACGGACAACATCCAATTATGATGGTTGCAGACCTTGCCAGGCACCACATTGATTATCATTTAACGGAAAGCCAATATAAGATTACAAATAAAGCCGTCAAGACAAAGCGTCCTCATTTGTTCGGTAAAAATGCTATTCTTATTCCTGTAACTGGCAAGGCATCATTGAAAAATCATCGAGCATTACTGGGTATACCATCTTATGCCACTAGCACACTTGCGGGTATTGAAGCAAAACCAGACGGAATGCATCCTTTTTGTTTATTTCACTTTTTACTCAATTTTGATATTGAATCTATTACCTATGATTTAGGTTATCCAGGGATACAAACAAGCATCTTAAAACAAATTCCCATTCCGAACTATACAGATGGAGAACAACAAGATATAATCCAACGAATTCAGAAATGTATAAATTTAGAAAAACAATTAAAAGAAACACATAAGATAAATGTTTCAGGAGAAGGAGTAATTTTCAATGAATAAAAATCATCTAAAGAAAAATATAAAATTGCCACCTGATGAGCCTTTACCATCCGATGACGAATTGAAAGCCATGGAGGACACAGACGGGACGGATATTGTTGACCCTGTGGAGTTCAAGAAGATGCAGAAAGAGATTGACGAGTTGGCAGGGAAGATTGTGGAAGATGTGATTGTAGAAAAGAAAAAACCTCTTAAATTAAAATAATAATGTTTTGCGGGCCATTAGCCCTTAGCCGTTTTACATTCTTTTCGGCTAGGGGTTTTTATTTGGCTTCAGTTCCTCCATAACATAATCACGACCTTCATCAGTTAATTGATAAACTCCTTCATTACTGCGACATCCCGAGAACAGCAGCATCGTATGGACAACAGCATCGTATGGGGATTTTACAAATTTAATAAATTTTCTTTTTATTAGTTTATTCAAATGGTATTTTGATTCTTCGGATGGAAGATTTAACAACTCTAATATCCCCCTAAAACTCATTTTCCCGTTCCTTTCGAACATTTCCAGAAGAATGCCTTTCTCTTCATGCTTCATATCGTCCGTAGCCATCTTTACCTCCTCTAGTTAAGGTTATGTTGAATCCCCTTGTATCTCTAAATACAGGCATGGTCAAGATATCCCCGAAGCAGATACTGGAAGCAGCCCGTAAAGCCATTCAGCCTGTCGGGATGGGCGTGGAAGTCGGCAAGGAATAACTATACTTCCCTTTATTTGGATTATACTTGATGCTTGAAATTCGTGGGAAAATGGGCGGAAATCGACAAATGGTTAGGATTAGCTATAATCCCCATTAAAAGTCGTTTTGTCAACACTCAAATCTCTTTAAAAGGCGTATCTCCAGAAACTTGGCGGTTTGCGAGGAGACTTGAGAAAAATTTTGTAAACTTTAGATGCGATTCTCTATTTTGGCGCGACCATATCTTGCGGCCTTACAATTTTGTCGAAGTCTTCGGCACTGACATAACCCAGCCGCACTGCTTCTTCGCGCAGGGTTGTTCCGTTGGCGTGTGCGCTCTTGGCGATCTCGGTCGCCTTGTCGTAACCGATATGCGGCGCGAGCGCGGTCACCAGCATGAGCGAGCGTTCCATCAACTCGGCGATGCGGGCGCGGTTGGGCTCGGTTCCGGCGACGCATTTTTCGGCGAAGCTGACGCAGGCATCGCCGATCAGCCGAATCGACTGGAGCAGATTGTATGCAAGCACGGGCTTGAATACGTTGAGTTCGAAGTGTCCTTGCGTTCCTGCGAAACTTATGGCCGCGTTGTTGCCGATGACTTGCGCGCACACCATCGTCATGGCTTCGCATTGTGTCGGATTAACCTTGCCGGGCATGATGGATGATCCCGGTTCGTTGGCGGGCAGCATGAGCTCGCCGAGTCCCGAGCGCGGGCCCGAACCGAGCAGACGCATGTCGTTTGCAATTTTGAACAAGCTTGCGGCGACGGTCGTGAGCGCGCCGGAGCATTCAACGAAGGCATCATGCGCGGCGAGGGCTTCGAATTTGTTCGGAGCGGTCCGGAAGGGCAGGCCGGTGATGTCGGCGACTTCTTTGGCGAAGGCTTCATCGAATCCGACGGGCGCGTTGAGTCCGGTGCCGACGGCCGTTCCGCCTTGTGCGAGCAGGTAGAGCCGGGGCAGCGTGGACTGGATGCGCTCGAGGGCGTATTCGAGTTGCGTGACATATCCCGAAAATTCCTGCCCGAGCGTCAGGGGCGTTGCATCCTGGAGGTGCGTGCGCCCGATCTTGATGATGTCGTTCCATGCGCTTGCGTGCTTTTGGAGGGCGTCTTTGAGCGTTGTGATTCCGGGTTGCAGCACATGAACGATTTGCTCAACGGCGGCAATGTGCATGGCGGTCGGGAAGGTGTCGTTGGAGGATTGTCCCCGATTGACGTGATCGTTGGGATGAACCGGGTCTTTTGTGCCCATCGTGCCCCCGAGGATTTCGATGGCCCTGTTGGCGATAACCTCGTTCGCGTTCATGTTGGACTGGGTTCCGGAGCCGGTTTGCCAAACAACGAGAGGGAAGTGGTCGTTGCGTTTGCCTTCGACGACTTCTTGTGCGGCTTGGATGATTGCGTTGCCGAGTTTGGCTTCAAGGGTTCCGTTGTCGACATTTGCCCTTGCGGCGGCCTGCTTGACGATTCCGAGCGCGCGGATGAGCGGGACGGGCAGGGTTTCGTTGCCTATCTTGAAGTTGCCGAGCGAGCGTTGCGTTTGCGCGCCCCAATACTTGTCGGCGGGGACTTCCAGGGTTCCGAAGGAATCGCTTTCGTTTCGTGTCGTGGTCATGCTGTTGCCTTTCTTTGGCTGTTAGTTGGAAGCACATACAAAATGCGACGGAAACTTCACATTACGCACTTACGCACTGCTGTTTGGCTCGTCCGGGCGGCGATGCTGCGGAAAGTCGACATGCAGGATGCTGGACTCTTCCGACGATTCTTCCACCCTGACGGCGGGCTTTTTGCCGGCGGCTTCTTCAGCGGGCGTTTCTTTTTTGACGGGGGTGAACTGCAGCCGGAAGGATGCCGCCGGGTCGGTGAAATCCTGGATGGCATCGAAGGGGACCGTCAGCCGCTGCAGATGTTTTTGGAACGACAGCGTGATGGAGAAATCCTTCTTGCCGACCACGAGGTCTTCATATTGATGCTGCACGACAATGGTCATGTGCTCGGGGTATGCGTTGCGGAGTTTCTCGGGGAGAACGACTCCTTCGCGCGTTGTATCGAAGCGGATGTAGAAGTGGTGGTCGTCGGGAAGGCCTTGTTCGGCGACCTGCGCAAGAGCTTCCCGAATGACCCCGCGCAACGCCCGCTTGGTAAAGGCATTGTAGTTGATGGCGAAGGACCTGGGCGCTTTATTGCTCATGGCGCTTCCATGCGTTCGCGCACGCGCCCGGGACGTCCGGGGGGAGGGTGAAGCCTCCGGCATTGTCCATGTTCGCGATGCTGTCGGTGGCGGCGCTGTCGGCGACGGCACGGGCGTTCCGTCGGGCGAGCCCGGCGGCGTGCGCGCGTCCCAATCCGCTGTCCGTGCCGGTGATGATGGCGGCCTGCCCATCGAAATCAATGCTCATGGTGACCAATGTGGCGCAAGCACGGGCACAGGTCAAGGAAGGCCGCGAAAGCCCGAAGCAACGAGATAGATTTCCGCCGATTCGCCCCGCGATGCTTTCGGTTTGAAGCGCACGAGCGAGTCGAAGCGTTTGCGCCAGTCCGCGAGCATTTCCTTTTCGTCACTGCCGTCGCCGCCGCGCAGCAGTTTGCAGCACAGCGTTCCGCCGGACGCGAGGATGCCGCCGGAGGCGAACGCTTCGACATTGCCGCATAACTCAAGGGAGCGTTGGTAATCCACCAAGCGGTTTCCGCTGACGTTTGCCAGCATGTCCGACAGCACTACGTTCGCGCGACCGTTCAGCGCATCCAAAACTTTTCCGGATAAATCGGGGGCGGGAAACTCGGCGCGAAGAAAACGGCATCCGGCGATCGGCTCCATATCGAGAACGTCCACGGCAACGACCCGCTCGAGGCCCTCGCGCGCTCCCGCGCATTTTGCCGCAACCTGCGACCATCCGCCGGGCGCCGCCCCCAAATCCACCACTTTCGAGCCTTTGCGAAGAAATCCGAAGCGCTTGTTCATTTCGACGAGTTTGTATGCCGAGCGTGAGCGGTAGCCTTCGCGCGCCGCGGCTTTTACATAGGCGTCGCGGCGGTCCCGCTGCAGCCAGCGCGACGACGATGCGGAAACCTTCTTGCGCGAATGATTCATTCCGATAGCATAACCTATGCTATGCTGAATCCATTCAAGATTAATAAGGAGTCGCGTTGATGAAAATGCCCGTCCCCGATAGCGAGACCATCGCCTCGAAGGGTGCCCTTGTCGCGGGCCTGCGCAAAATCCTTCCGCCTGAAGACGTCATCGACAACCCCGCGGCCCTGCGGGCGTTCGAAAGCGACGGGCTCAGCGCCTACCGGCAGCCTCCCCTGATTGCGGTGTTGCCTTCAACCACCGGGCAAGTCGCCGAAGTGTTGCGTTTTTGCGCGCAACACGGCGTGAAGGTCGTGCCCCGGGGCGCGGGAACCTCGCTTTCGGGGGGTGCGCTTCCGCTTGCCGACGGAATCTTGCTGGCGCTCAGCCGTTTCAACAACATTCTCAACATCGACTACGACAACCGTTGCCTGACCGTGCAGCCGGGCGTGACCAACCTTGCCATCTCGAAAGCGGTCGATGCGGACGGCTTCTACTATGCGCCGGATCCGTCAAGCCAGTACGCATGCAGCATCGGTGGAAACGTTGCCGAAAACGCCGGAGGGGTTCACTGCCTTAAATACGGACTCACAACCAACAATCTTTTGGGACTCGAAGCGGTTCTGATAAACGGGGATGTGGTGCGAATCGGCGGTGCGGCGATGGAGCGTCCCGGATATGACCTCCTCGGCCTGCTTACCGGCTCCGAGGGTTTGCTTGCCGTGATTACCGAAGTCACCGTTCGCATACTTCCCAAGCCTCCCTTGGCGCGCGCGATGCTCCTGGGTTTCGAGAGTGCCGCCGATGCCGCCAGGAGCGTAAGCGCGATCATCCGCGCCGGCATCATCCCCGCGGGCATGGAGATGATGGACAAGGCCGCCGTTCACGCCGTTGAGGATTTTGTCCACGCCGGCTATCCCCTGGACGTTGAGGCGCTGTTAATCGTCGAGCTTGACGGCATCGAAGCAGAAATCGACCACGGCATCGCAGTAGCGAGTTCGATTGCCAAAGAACACGGCTCATGCTTCGAGCAAGTGTCCCGAAGCGAGGAGGAGCGTTTGGCGTTCTGGGCGGGTCGCAAGGCCGCGTTCGCGGCGGCGGGCCGCATGTCTCCGGACTATTACTGCGTTGACGGCACCATCCCGCGCCGCGCCCTTCCCGAAGTTCTCGAAGCCATGAACGAGATGTCCGCGCGTTACGGCCTGCGCGTGGCGAACGTGTTTCATGCCGGCGACGGCAATTTGCATCCCCTGATTCTCTATGACGCGAATGTTGAGGGCGAGCTTGAACGCGCGGAGGATTTCGGCGCGGACATTTTGCGCATGTGCGTCGACAAGGGCGGCGTGCTGACCGGAGAACACGGCGTTGGCGTTGAAAAACGCGACCTGATGGAGGAGGTGTTTTCACAGACCGACCTGGATGTTCAACAGCGCGTGAAATGCGCCTTTGATCCCGCATCGCTTCTCAATCCGGGCAAGGTGTTTCCTCGCTTGCGCCGCTGCGCCGAACTCGGCGCGATGCATGTCCACGGCGGCAAAATGCCCTTTCCCGAACTTCCCCGTTATTAACCCGCTACCGAAAGGAGAAAACGAAATGGAACAACCCAAACCTGTTTTGCATCACGCACCCCACTCGCGTTCGCAGATGTCTTTGTGCATGCTGGAGGAGGTCGGTGTCGATTACGACCTGCGCCTCGTTGATCTGGTCAAAGGAGATCAGAAGCAACCGCAATACCACGGGGTTAACTCCATGGAGAAAGTTCCAGCACTCCAGCACGGTGACGCCGTCGTGTGCGAGACAGGCGCGATCCTGTCCTATCTCGCCGATGCCTATCCCGAAGCAGGACTTGCTCCCGCGCCGGGAGCGGGCCGCGAACGTGCCGAGTATCTGCGCTGGCTTTTCTTCGGCGGCAATTGCATCGAGCCGGCCGCGATGGAGTTGTTTTCACCGCGCAAGGA
>JAPOUT010000129.1 GCA_026708545.1 Hyphomicrobiales bacterium | reverse complement strand
TCAAATTTCCACGACTATCGCGAGTTCTAATGTGGTGACGGGCAGAACACGACTGAATCTTTACTTCAAAACTTCACTTTTGTTCCCGGGCGGAGTCCGGCAGTCTTGTTCAATGTCGTTTGTTTCTCATGGCGCAGAATTGGTTGCAGTGACGGTCACAGCAATTGTTTTCGGATTTTGGCTTTCAGTTGCAGCATTGTTCGTGCTTCACATTCCGTTAACCGATGGGAAAAGCTGGAGTTAGGCTCAAATGCAAATTTGATGGTTTGTCCTGTGGGACCTTCGAATTTGGTCGTTGTTCCGATGCTGCCTAATCCGGTTGCCGACATTATGTAAGTCTTGTCATGCTCCCCGTCGTCATTATATTGAGGAGAATAAGTGATTTCCATTTTTACTTTAACTTTTTCTCTTGTTGTTATTGGTTTGCTTGTCGTTGATGGCGTCCTATGTGGTCGAATCGCTAACAGGCACCACTTTACCAATTTTATTATAGTTCTCAATTTTTATCCCGCAGCTTCTCTCATCTTGACAGTTGCGTCTTGCAGTCGGTCACCCAGATATCATAAACAGGGTGTTCCAACGCGTTCAATCCCGGAGAGGATGCAAACATCCAGCCCGAGAATATCTCGTTGCCTGAACCGTCATCTTCAAATATCTCGACAAAGGCAAAGACTTCGGCACGCTCTTCCGGCGGATTCTTCCGGCAGTAACGAGGGTGTATCTTCAGCGTTCCAAACTGCGCCGTGTCGCCAACGGCAACTTCCAAACTCCCTATCCGCGCCGTCACCTTGTCCAGCGTCGCAAACACAATCCTCGCATCCGGCTCCTGGGCCTCGACAATTGAAACGCCCGCGCACAACAAAAGCGCACAGAAGCATCCGGCAAAAAATTTCATAAGCCGCCTATCAGGGAGCCGTCCCGCCGCCGCTGTCGCTCGTCGAAAACACAGCCTGGCTCAGCAAGCCAATCAGGTCTATCGAACCTTGCGTGAACGACATCGTGTCGCCGTCCGCCAGTATTTCATCCGAGCCTCCCGGCTGTATCGACAGATAGGAACCGCCAAACAAGCCGCTCGTTGTTATTTTCACGCTCGAATCGTCCGGAAGCCGAACATTGCTGTCCACCGAAAACGATACACGCGCCAGGTAATTATCCGGATCAAGAACCTCGTCCAGCACCACCCCGACCTTTATCCCGGATATGCGAACATCCGAGCCGACCGTCAGGCCGTCTACACGGTCAAATTCCGCATTCAACCGGTATCCTGAAACGTCCGAGACGCCCGCGGTCGTATACGCATAAAACAGAAACAGTCCGGCGACCGCCAGCACGATCGCTCCAACCAAAAATTCAACTACGTTGTTGTTGCTCATTTCTTATCTCCTTCAGGATTCCATGCATGATAATTATCGTCGTTTCGGGCGTGGGTGCCGCGGCGAAGCGAGCCCTTGGGTGCGTAGGCGTCCGGCGTGCCGGTGAGGTTGGGAAGGTGCTCCCGTTCCCAGGGGCGGGGCGTGTAGCGCTTTTGCTCGGCCGGGGACTCGTCAACGGTGTGATGCAACCACGCATGCCAGCCCGGAGGTATGTTCGAGGCCTCTATCTCGCCGGCGTAGACAACCCAGCGACGCGAGGCATCCCTGCGGTCGCGATAGTAACGGTTGCCGAATTCATCCGCTCCCACCAGCGAACCCCTCCGAAGCGTGTGCCACCAGACCCCGAGGGTCTGCCTGTGCCACCAGGTGAAGGTCTCCAAAAACAGGGTCTTGAACGGGGCTGCTAAAAAATTGCCGAATTTTCGAATCGAGGAAGGCATCGAATTGGTTCCAAATCTCTTGAAGGGAAGAATACTATGCCTCGATTTGCCCCCGCTCGTCTAGTCACAATCCCGCCTTAAACCGACCCGAAACGCTTATTTAAAACGGTTCCGATAAAAAAAACTTGACGGGGAATCCCCCCGTATAATAGTTATAGAATGTGGTGTGAGGGAAGCGGAATTCGCCCAATATCTTGTGGCGGGGGCCTCTTCCCTTACTACAATTTGTTTTCTCGATTTTGACCATTCCGGGGAGGTTCGCATGCGCATAGAGAGAATTTTCACAACAGAGGGCAAGTCGCCCTACGAGGATATTGCTTTTCACACGACGTCGTCGGAATTGCGAAATCCGAACGGTTCCATCCTCTTTGCGATGCCCGAAATCCATGTGCCGCAAGAGTGGTCGCAGGTCGCCTGCGACATTCTCGCGCAGAAATATTTCCGGCGTTCCGGCGTTCCGCAGAAACTCCGCACGGTCACCGAGAGGGGCGTGCCGAAGTGGCTGCGCCGGCGCGAGGCCGATGTCGATGCGCTCGAGGAACTTCCCGAAGAGGAGAGATACGGCTCCGAGAATGACGCGCGTTGCGTCTTCGACAGGCTTGCGGGAACGTGGACCTATTGGGGATGGAAGCACGGGTTCTTCGATGATGAGGAATCCGCCCACGCATTCTTCGATGAAATGCGATTCATGCTCGCGACGCAGCGCGCCGCTCCCAACTCGCCCCAGTGGTTCAACACGGGACTTCATTGGGCCTACGGAATCAAGGGTCTCGCGCAGGGACACTATTACGCCGACAGCAAGACGGGCGAAGTCAAGCGCTCGCAAAATGCTTACGAACGTCCCCAGCCCCACGCTTGTTTCATCCAAAGCGTTAGCGACGACCTCTCGAATCAGGGCGGCATCATGGATCTCTGGGTGCGGGAGGCGAGGCTGTTCAAATACGGTTCCGGAACCGGCACGAATTTTTCCGACCTTCGGGGTGAGGGCGAATCACTCTCCGGCGGAGGCAAAAGCTCCGGTCTTATGAGTTTCCTGCGCGTGGGAGACCGCGCCGCCGGTGCCATTAAATCCGGCGGGACAACAAGACGCGCCGCGAAAATGGTCGTGGTTGACATTGACCACCCGGATGTCGAGCAATTCATCGATTGGAAAGTCATCGAAGAGGAGAAAGTCGCCGCCATGGTTACCGGTTCGCGGACCATTCGTCGCCGGCTCGATGCAATCGTGAAAGCCTGCAAGGAGTATTCGCCGGCCAAGGACGACGAGCCCGAAGCCGCCTTTGATCCCGCCCGCAATCTCGTGTTGCGCCGGGCTATTCGGAAGGCCCGCCAAAGCGAAGTCTCCGAGACGCTTATCCTGCGCGCCGTCGAATTGCTGCGCCGCGGCTATAACGAGCGCGAGTTCCGCGTCTATGACACCGACTGGGATTCGGAAGCCTACGGAACCGTCTCCGGACAAAATTCCAATAATTCCATTCGCGTGACCGACGCTTTCCTCAAGGCCGTCGAGGAGGATAAAAATTGGGACCTCGTCAATCGCACCGACAAGCGCGTCTACAAAACCGTTCCCGCAAGGGAGCTCTGGCACAAAATCGGTGAAGCCGCCTGGCGCTGCGCCGACCCCGGCCTTCAATATCACGACACCGTCAACGACTGGAACACTTGTTCCAAGTCGGGGAAGATTCGGGCCTCCAATCCCTGCTCCGAGTACATGTTCCTTGATGACACCGCCTGCAATCTCGCATCCATCAACCTCATCAAATACATGCGCACGCCCGAAAAGGGCGGCGGCTTTGATGTCGACGCTTTCGAGCACACCACGCGCCTGTGGAGCATCACGCTGGAAATCTCCGTGCTGATGGCGCAGTTCCCCTCGCGCGTCATCGCCGAGCGGTCCTACGCCTTTCGGACGCTGGGACTCGGGCATGCGAACATCGGCGGATTACTCATGTCCTCGGGCATCGCGTACGACTGCGAGCAAGCCCGTGCCATCTGCGGCGCCGTCACCGCCCTGATGACCGGGGTCGTCTATGCAACCTCTGCCGAGATGGCGGAAACGCTGGGATCTTTCCGCGAGTATCGGAAGAACAGCAAGGCCATGCTGCGCGTCATGCGGAACCATCGCCGCGCCGCCTATGGAGAGAAAACCGGCTACGAAGGTGTCGCCATGACTCCTGTTGCGCTTGATGGGGACAATTGTCCCTGGGATGACTTGGTCGAGCGCGCCCGTCTCGCATGGGATAACGCCATTGAACTCGGCGAACAGCACGGATACCGCAACGCCCAGGCCAGTGTTATCGCGCCGACCGGAACCATCGGGCTCCTCATGGACTGCGACACGACCGGGATCGAGCCGGATTTTGCGTTGGTTAAATTCAAAAAACTTGCCGGCGGCGGATACTTTAAAATCATCAACCACGCCATTCCCGCCGCGTTGAAGACGCTGGGGTATGCGCCCGAGAGCATTGAGGCAATCGAGCACTATGTCGTTGGCCACGGAACCCTCGTGGGCGCCCCGGACATCAATCCCGAATCCCTCAAAGCCAAAGGTTTTGACGAAGGTGCGCTGGCTGCAACAGAGCGGCGCCTTGCCGATGCTTTTGACATCCGTCTGGCCTTCAACAAATGGACCCTCGGCGAAAAGTTCTGCCAGGAGACGCTCGGACTGTCCCGTGAAAACCTAGAAGATCCGAACTTCGATATGCTTGATGCGCTGGGATTCTCCAAGGTCGAAATCGAACGGGCGAATCTCTATGTCTGCGGCGCAATGACCGTGGAAGGCGCACCGGGTCTCAAAGAGGAGCATCTCGCCATCTTCGATTGCGCGAGCCCGTGCGGGCGAATCGGCCAACGGTATCTCTCCGTCGAAAGCCACATCAAAATGATGGCCGCCGCGCAGCCTTTTATTTCGGGGGCCATCTCCAAAACCATCAACCTTCCGCACACCGCATCCGTCGACGAGTGCAACGATGCCTACCTCCTGTCGTGGCGGCTGGGCCTGAAGGCAAACAGCCTGTACAGGGACGGTTCGAAACTCTCGCAGCCGCTTTCCTCGCAACTCGTCGCGGACGATGCCGCAACAACCGAGGATGACGACGAGAAACCCTCGCAGGAGCAAATCGAGGAGTTTCTTTCGCAGTCGCGCCCCGAACAGGTCCGGCACCTCGTTACCCGGCTCGCCCAGCAGGCGCATAAGGAAAACCAACTGCGCGAAAGGCTTCCGGACAGACGGAAAGGTTACACGCAAAAGGCAATCGTCGGCGGGCACAAAGTCTATCTGCGAACCGGCGAATATGACGACGGCCGACTCGGCGAGATCTTCATCGACATGCACAAGGAAGGCGCGGCTTTTAGAAGCCTCATGAACAACTTTGCCATCGCCGTCTCGCTCGGACTCCAATACGGTGTCCCGCTCAGCGAATATGTCGAGGCCTTTACCTTCACGCGTTTTGACCCTGCCGGGGGTGTGCGCGGAAATGACCGGATTAAAAACGCAACTTCGATTTTGGATTATGTCTTCCGCGAGCTCGCCGTCTCCTACCTCGACCGCATGGACCTCTCGCATGTAAACGAGGAATCGGGCGCACCCGATAACATCGGAGGGGGGGTGCGCGAAGGGAAGCTTCCGGCCTCGCGAATCGCCAGTCCCGGATTCCACCGGTCGTCCAACCAGTTCAGCCACCTCTATGTCATCCATGATGCCGAAGGAAAGGAGCGGGCGGTTCAGCCCCAGTCGGCAAAAGCGAGCCTCGCGGGTGCCGCAGGGGCGGGAGAAGCCCCAATTGGCACCGGCAGCGTCACGGCGGGGGCAGGGGATGCAATGGCGAATCCCTCGCAGGCCTCGCGCATTATGGGGTATGTCGGGGAGGCTTGCAGCGAGTGCGGGAACTTCACCATGGTGCGAAACGGTTCCTGCCTCAAATGCGACACTTGCGGTTCGACCAGCGGGTGCAGTTGAGGAAACCTCAAAAAACTCTCGACGCTTGCGGAGAGGTGGTGTCTTTCGATTCGATGCGAATCGACACCGCCAAGGTATCCGGCACGGCAGGAAGGTAGCAACAATCCCCGGCGGCAGGTTCGGGGCTTGCTTTAGGCCCGTTTTCCAAACTTCCGTCCTTTCCCGTCAATGAAGGACGTGAACAAGCGAGAAGCCGGGTTTGGAGAATCAGGTTCTATTCTTTACGGCGAGGGCGTCCGCCCGGATGCGTTGCAGCATTGAATGAAGACCGTTCGAACGCTGCGGACTCAAATGCTGTTCCAAACTCAAGCGCGTAAATAAATCCTTCGCATTAAAGGAAAGGATTTCCCCGACCCTGCGACCCGAATAGAGATGCAAAACTATCGCAATCAAGCCTCGAACAATGGATGCGTCACTCTCCCCCTCGAATCGCAAACGCGGCTCGTCTTCAGAATCGCCGTCTATTATATGGCTCTTCAACCAAACCTGCGAAACACATCCTTCAACCTTGTTGTCGTCACAGCAAAGGTTTTCATCTCCTTTGGGAAGTTTTTTCCCCAAATCAATTACATGGCCGTAGCGTTCCTCCCAGTCGCCGAGAAGATCGAAGTCGTCCGCCAGTTGCGCGGCACTTGCGTCAATGGTTTGTTCTTCAAGCACAGCGTCCATGTTGCTGCTGTCGTTGTTATGTTTCCACGTCTTCGTGCGCCAATCCTGCGAACGCTTCATCCGACAAGCGGTAGTTCAAAAGATTGTCCAAATGGGTGAAGCCCATGCGGTCGTAAAAATTACGCGCCGGATTGGCGTGGATGACATTAAGATCGAGTCTGCTCATGCCGCGCGCTGCCGCTTCCTGCGCGACACGGCGCACCAAGCCGTATCCGACACCCGCGCCGCGCTGCGCCTCATCCACAAACATGTCCGTGATGAACAGGCCGTGCGCTCCCGACCATGTTGAATAGGTTCCCTGGAAAATCGCCATGCCAACGGCTATACCGTCCTTCTCCGCTATCAACGCTTCAAAACGAGGGGATGATCCAAACCCGTCGCGCAGCAACGCATCTTCCGAGATGCGCACGCGCGATTCTTCCCCCTGTACCGAAGCCAGCCTTCGCAACATGTCAAACAACAAGGGCACGTCATCCTCGCGCGCGCGCCGAATGATCACACCATGCTCCGGTGTTGTGCTTGAGAACGGGGCCGCACCGGTCTCGCCGGTCGTATGCAAGGATTCGTTAGACATCTGTTCACTTTCCCGAAATCTTCCGCCCCCGCTTTCCCGCATTTTACCGCTTTTTTGGCGGTTTGTCCATGCTTACGGGCTTCCGCCGGGCAAAAGAAATTGCCAGCATCCGGCGACATCCTGAGTGCCATGGATTCCGGCACACCAGGCGTCCTCGGAGAGGTTGTGGCTTGATGCGATGCACTGGTCGAGATTAAGCCTCGCCCAGCGGAAACATTGAAATGCTTCCGGATGCTCAATTGCCCTCACTTTTGCGCTCACTTTGCTCATTCGTGCGCCAAGAATGCGCCGAGCGCCCAATGTCAGAATTAGATCCGCCGGCGTGTAAGCTTCCGCACGAGCGTCTCGTATGAAACGGAACGCGCCGGTATGCTTCTCCGCGGCGGCGATGAACGTGCGCAGATGTTCCAATGCCAGCATTACAACGCTGCCAACTTGTTCAAGCGCGCCCTGCTGGGGTTCCTTCCACTTGTCGGAAACATTCAGCAAGGATTGCGATAGAGTTTCCAGTTGCGAACTATCGTCGTGCATTTCCATCCGGAGACGTTGAAGTGCGTCCTCGGCGCCGGAAATCTGACGCGCAAAATCCTTTTCGAGATGTAAGCGTTCAAGAAGTTCCTCGGCGGTATATTCGTTCAGCAACGATTCGACGCCTTCGATATACGCAGGAGTCTCGATAACGACCAAGGCATTATACGCAAACCAACTTTGTATCAGTTGCTTTTCGTTTTCCAGTTGCAAATGGGAAATGACGCGTCGGACATCCGCGGAAGTCTCGAGGGGCAATTCGATAGCTTGTGCAATCTTGTTACGAAACGTGAGAAACGTGTTCGCCAGGCCGGTGAGGGAATTATTGCGCACACGCTCTCTCGCCTTGGCGTCCTCGCGCCTAGCCGGAACAGGCACGCCCGAAACAGGATCGGCAAGGAAGAAGTCGGTATTAGCCGAATCGGCGCTGGCAGGGTCGGAAAACTCTCGAACGCTCCCCTCGGCGTCCTGCTCCGCATGTTGCTGGTCTGTAGTGCCACAGCCCCCGACAGGTGCGAACACTAGCGCGATAATTACAATCGTTAGAATCTTTCGAAATGCATCCATAACCGAAACAGAGTAGAATGTTTTTGAACATACTCCAAGTTTTTTACGAACCCCGCGTGAATGGCTCTGTTTTGGCGGTGCCGGGGCGGGCTGGTGCGCAACCCCAAGAGGAAGGAGACAAAGCATGGGCGACGTAATGGTGCTTCTGGGACAACTGTGGAACGAAGGCATATTTGGCGCCAGTATGGTCAATTTGTCGGCCGGGCTGGGAATTTTTGCAATATCCTTCATCTTGCGCGGAATGCTCACACGCATCGCCATGCACGTCCTGCGTCGATCCGGGGAAAAAATACGAGCCAAATCCCTCGACCGCATTGCAGACGCAATGCGCGCGCCTTTGCGCTTCCTGTTTCCCGTGATCGGGCTGTTTCTCTTCAAGGGAATGCTTGTACTGTCCGATGGCATCAATGTCTTCACCGAACAATTGCTGCGAAGTCTTTTTGTTGTCGGAGTTTTTTGGTTCGTTCACGGACTTGTTGATTTTCTCATCGATCTGGCGCGGGATATATCGCGCGGTAGCATCAGCGAAGAGGTCGATCAGTGGTTATGCCGGAGTCTTCGCATCCTCGTCGTGCTCGTCGCCGGGGCAACCATATTGGAAATCTGGGGCATTGCAATCGCTCCCATACTCGCAGGGCTCGGAATCGGAGGCGTTGCGGTGGCCCTCGGCGCGCAGGATTTGTTCAAGAACCTCATCGGCGGGGTAGCCATCCTTGTCGAGAAACGCTTCGGTATCGGCGACTGGATCAAGGTAGAAGGCGTTGTCGAAGGAACAGTCGAGCGTATCGGTTATCGATCGACGCTCGTGCGCAAGTTCGACCTTGCACCCGTATATGTTCCGAATCATCAACTCTCGGACACCGGCGTTGTGAATTATTCGGCGATGCTCAAGCGTCGCATTTACTGGAAAATCGGCCTGAGCTACTCCTCGAGTGTCGAGCAGTTGCGGAAAGTGCGCGACGGCATTGAGGCCTATATCGCTTCGAATGATGCATTCGAATCGGACGGGGGCTCAATGTTCGTACGTGTCGATAATTTCTCCGATTCCTCCATCGATATCCTTGTCTATTGCTTCACAAAAACAACCGATTGGGGAGAATGGCTTGAAATCAAGGAGGCTTTTATGTACCATATAAAAGACCTCGTTGAAGGCGCAGGGACGAGTTTTGCGTTCCCTTCGCGCTCGGTTTATGTCGAAAGCCTCCCGCACGGGACCCCCGCGAAATTCGAATCATCTTTACAACCAAAAGTTGACCTTTAAGGTCAATCGTGGCATAGTTTCGATTCTGGTTCTGCAGACCAGCGGAAGACATGAGGGATGACCCTGTCGGGTCGCCCGCGAATACAATACCGGCAACGGAAATAAGTGGGACAAGCCCTCGTGTCTTGGTCTGCAGACGTCCCGGCGCTTGCGTCTAGATGTCTGCGGAACGGTATAGTTAGGGCCCGTCCCAAAGCTCTCCTAGGAATTCTCGGGTAGAGGGGCGGGTCCGGTACCGCTTTTCT
>JAPOUT010000095.1 GCA_026708545.1 Hyphomicrobiales bacterium | reverse complement strand
GCCCTAAGCAAGTGGAAGCAACTTGCCGAAAGCCACGGCGTCCGCCGCTCAAATATCAAACTGATTGATAACGCAATCGCCAAAACCGGCTGACAGGCCGAATAGCCCTTCTAGATTTCCCGATCCACCAACTTGCGCTTAATCCCTGCAATCGCCTTCGCAGGCGAGAGTCCTTTCGGACAGGCTTTCGCGCAGTTCATTATCGTATGGCAACGGTAGAGGCGGAAACTATCCTCCAGGCGATCGAGCCGCTCATCGGTCAATTCGTCGCGGGAATCCTCAAGCCAGCGATGCGCCTGCAACAGAGCGGCGGGCCCCAGGTAGCGCTCCGAGTTCCACCAATAACTCGGGCACGAAGTCGAACAGCATGCGCACAGAATGCATTCGTAATGTCCGTCGATCTTCTCGCGCTCCTCCGGCGACTGCCGCCACTCGTCGCTTGGCTCGTCCGTGCGCGTCTGCAACCACGGCTCGATAGAACTGTATTGCTCGTAGAAATGCGTCAAATCCGGAACCAAATCCTTCACGATCGGCATGTGCGGCAACGGATAAATCTTAACGTCCCCCCTGATGTCCTTGATGTTTTTGATACAGGCAAGGGTGTTGGTGCCGTCAATGTTCATCGAACACGATCCGCAAATCCCTTCACGGCAGGAGCGGCGGAAAGTCAAAGTTGAATCCATTTCGTTCTTGATCTTGATGAGGGCGTCAAGAACCATCGGCCCGCAAGAGGCAAGATCGACATGGTAGCTGTCAACGTGCGGATTCTCCTCGTCATCCGGACTCCAGCGATATACCCGAAACACGCGAACATCCTTCGCGTCCGCAGGCGCTTCCCAAACACGCCCTTCCTTCGGGCGTGAGTTGCGCGGTAATGTCAGTTGAACCATGTTGCCAGCCTCTTCCTTTCTTAGTAAACGCGAGCCTTGGGAGGAATATACTCCACTTCGTCGCTCAGCGTGAATGCGTGAACCGGACGATAATCCAAACGCGCATTGCCGTTGCCGTCAACCCACGCAAGCGAGTGCTTCATCCAATTCGCGTCATCGCGGTCGGGATAATCCTCGCGAGCGTGCCCGCCGCGCGACTCTCGGCGTGCGGCGGCGCTTTCGACCGTCGCTATCGCCTGGACGATAAGATTGTCAAACTCCAGTGTCTCGACCAAATCTGAATTCCATATCATCGAGCGGTCCGTGATGCCGATGTCCTGGATGCCGTCGAAAACTTCCTTGATGGCATGCCGTCCCTCCTCCAAAATCTCGCCGGTGCGAAACACCGCGCAATCCCTCTGCATAATCTTCTGCATGCGCAAACGCAGCACGGCAGTCGGCGTCGACCCGCTCGCGTGACGGTAGCGGTCGAGACGATGGAGCGCGCGCTCGGAGGCATGCGCCGGCAGAGGCGCCTGCTTGGCGTTTGGCTCCACCAACTCGCGCGCGCGGATTGCGGCGGCGCGTCCGAACACAACCAAATCAATCAGAGAGTTCGATCCCAGCCTGTTCGCGCCATGCACCGATACGCACGCCGCCTCGCCTATCGCCATCAACCCCGGCGCAATTGCGTCGGAATCGCTGTCCGTCGGATGGATGACCTCGCCGTGATAGTTCGTCGGAATGCCGCCCATGTTGTAGTGGACCGTCGGCAACACGGGTATCGGCTGCTTCGTTACATCCACGTCCGCGAATATCCGGGCCGACTCGGAGATGCCCGGCAGCCTCTGCTCGAGTATCTTCGGGTCGAGATGGTCGAGATGCAGCAGCACATGGTCTTTTTCCTCGCCGATGCCGCGGCCCTCGCGTATTTCTATCGTCATCGCGCGCGAGACGACATCGCGGGAGGCAAGATCCTTGGCGGACGGCGCATAACGTTCCATGAAGCGCTCGCCCTCGGAGTTGACGAGATAACCGCCCTCGCCGCGGGCCCCTTCCGTTATCAGGCAGCCCACTCCGTATATCCCGGTCGGATGGAACTGGACGAACTCCATGTCCTGCAGGGCAAATCCCGCTCGCAACGCCATTGCAGAGCCGTCGCCCGTACAGGTGTGTGCCGATGTGCACGAGAAGTAAGCACGCCCGTACCCTCCTGTTGCAAGTATCGTCAGTTGCGCGTGAAAGCGGTGCAGCGTTCCGTCTTCCAAACTCAGTGCGACAACGCCTCGGCAACGGCCCTCGTCGTCCATCAGCAAGTCAATCGCAAAAAACTCGATGAAAAATTCCGCCGAATGGCGCAGCGATTGTCCGTAAAGCGTGTGAAGAATGGCATGTCCCGTGCGGTCGGCGGCGGCGCAGGTTCTTTGCGCGATGCCCTCGCCGAAATTCGTCGTCATCCCGCCAAACGGACGTTGGTAAATTTTTCCTTCGGGCGTGCGCGAAAACGGAACGCCGAAATGCTCCAACTCGTATATCGCATCAGGAGCCTTGCGGCAGAGGTATTCGATGGCGTCCTGGTCGCCGAGCCAGTCGGCTCCCTTGACCGTGTCATACATGTGCCAGCGCCAGTCGTCCGGTCCCATGTTCCCCAACGCGGCGGATATGCCCCCCTGCGCCGCAACCGTGTGCGAGCGGGTCGGAAACACCTTCGTGATGCACGCCGTGCGTAAATTATTCTGCGCGCATCCCAGCGTCGCGCGCAGGCCCGCACCGCCCGCCCCTATCACTACGACATCGAAATGGTGGTCTTGAATCTCGTAAGTTTTATTCACTCTTCGCTTCCCTCTAGGCCATCCAGATACGCAACGCCGACAACACGCTCACGAACCCGACGCTCAAACAAAAGAGAAAATTCAGCGCGAGCACAAAAAGTTTTAACGCCTCGCCGTGAATGTAATCCTCAATGATGATTTGCATTCCCAGATACATGTGCCACAGCGCGCTCACGATGAATCCCAGCAGCGCGGCCGAGACCAGCGGATTGCTCAAGAAAGCCCGCATGGTTTCATAATCCGCACCGGCGTGGGTCATCAACGCGTACAAGAAAAACAAAGCAAGCGGAATGTTCGCCAGCGCCGTCAAACGTTGTTTAAGGAAATGTGCCGTGCTTTTGTCCATCTTCACCCTCACAAGCAGGCCAGCGACCAAACCAGGACCGTCCCCAGCACCGAGCAGGTGAGAGTCGCACGGGCGAGCCATTCGACCCGGGGAAGATTAAAGCCGTAACCCGCATCCCAAATCAAATGGCGAATGCCTCCGAGCATGTGATGCAGCAACGCCCACGTGAATCCAATCAAAACAATCCGCCCGAACAGGCTGCCGGCGACGGCTTGGTAGAAAGCGTAGGCGTCGGCCCCCATCGCGGCCGCCACCAGCCACCACGCAACCAACAGCGTTCCGAGGTAAAGCGCAACGCCGGTAAGTCGATGGACTATCGACATCATCATCGTCAGCATCGGCCGATAAATCTGCAAATGCGGAGAAAGGGGCCTCTCGACCATCTCGTTCCTGTCCTGTTGGTCGGTTTCGTTGGATGTCTGCTACCCGCTCTACACCGGTCACCATAACACAAGAAAATCTTACGGCAAGGAAATATTTCGATGCTCGGCAACAAGGGCCGCGCTGTCCATCCGGCGGCGGAACTGTTCGCGGACATCCCGCCAGCGAAAACGAATCGAATTGCTCACAATTGCCCCGTCCAGCCGCTTAAACTCGTCAATAACGGGCGCATAGGCAACGACATCCCCGGCACTGCCCATAAAGGCGTTCTCGCCCCGGGCCGCGTTCTCCCACAAAACCCGCTCGAGACGGGAGCCAAATTCGGCAAGAGCGTCGGCGGGAACGGGCTCGTTGTCGGCGGCCTCAAAACCTTCCTTCAAGGCCGCGCCAAAGCAGTCGCGGGCAAGGGCGATGCTCTCGTCCCTGCCGACCTCCGCCTCGTTCGAAACCGCCGCAACCGCAAAAACAGTGAGGTCGGAGAGGCAGGAGACGTATAATTTCAGGCTCGCCGAGCGTATGGAACGCGAAAACTCCGCATCCTGGAAATACTGCGGAAACTTCGTTCCCATGCGGGTTTTCAGGTAGCCGTATAGCGATTCTTGAGCGATATAAGCGGCCCTTGTGTGCACAAATCTCACCAGCACGTCCTGCGAATCTATCGGCGTCTTGTCAAAACGTTCGGAAAAAACCCGCGCTAGACGCGCTAAAATGTCCAAAAAACCCGCAAACTTCCCCATCAAACGCCAACCTTTCCAAATCCTCTCCCGCACCGAAGCAAAAAAATTACTTGCCTTTAACGTCGACACCCCTAGAATCGATTCCGAATCTTAACCGCGCCCCGGGCGCGGTGGCAAGTAACCGTAACTTTATGAGGGAGGTTCCAATCTCATGCAACCCGAACAAACACAAAGCCGCCAGATCCACTGGCAAAAGACACGCTTCCTAACCTTCGTCATCCTGCTGGTGTGGTTCGTGTTTTCCTGCATAGTACCCTGGTTCGCCGATGACCTTAACGCCTACTCGTTCCTCGGATTTCAACTCGGATACTACTTCCTTGTCCAAGGATCGCTTGCAATCTTCGTTGCCCTTATTGTCCTGCACAACATTGGGCAGAACGGCATTGACGACCAACACGGCTCCGGCCAGTAATCAAAAAGGAGGATACTTCAAATGCAAAATCGTGAACTCAAAACCAGCGGGAAGAGTTTTATTGACAACCTAGGCAAGATTTACGGCATCTACACCGTCGGATTTCTCTGCTTCTTCCTCCTCATGGCAACCTTCGAGCAAATGGGAGCCGGTCCCCAGTTCATCGGGATCATGTTCCTGCTCTTCACCATCTTCATCTACGCGGCCATCGGATGGCTCTCACGCACGACCCATGTCGATGCGTATTATGTCGCCGGACGGGAAGTGCCCCCTTTATACAACGGCATGGCTACCGCCGCCGACTGGATGTCGGGCGCTTCGTTTGTGGCACTTGCCGGGGGAATCTACTTCGGCGGCTATCCCTACCTCGGATTCGTCATCGGCTGGACCGGCGGTTACGTCCTCGTCAATGCGCTGCTGGCCCCCTATCTCCGCAAGGTTGGATGCTACACCGTTCCTGATTTCATCGGCACGCGATACGGCGGAAACCTAGCACGGTTCTTCGCCGTGGTTATTCTGGTGGTTGCATCGTTTACGTATGTGACGGCGCAGATTAACGCCACGGGCACCATCGCCTCGCGCGCGCTGGGCATCCCCTTCGGCGTCGGCGTCTGGTTCGGACTCCTTGGAATCCTGCTGTGCTCCATGCTCGGAGGCATGCGCGGTGTTACCTGGACGCAGGTCGCCCAGTACATCGTCCTCATCATTGCTTACCTCGTGCCCGTGATCTGGATGTCAAATGTCCAGGGATTCGGAATCATTCCGCACTTTGGATACGGCGAAGCCGCCAGCCGAATTGCAGATCTCGAGGTCCAATACGGACTCCTCCCGGCTGCGGGAGAAGCGCCCGTGGGAGGCGTAAGGGTTCTCACAACCCCGCACTTCGACCCGCAAGGCGGAGAGAGCGCTTGGAAGTTCGTGACCCTCGCTATCTGCATGATGGCGGGAACTGCGTCCCTGCCCCACATCCTCATGCGTTACTTCACGACCCCGAGCGTGAGAAGTGCGAGGCTGTCGGTGGGGTATTCGCTGTTCTTCATCTTCCTGCTCTACTTCACCGCGCCGGCTTTGGCGACGCTCACGAAGTTGCAGTTGCTTGACCCGAGTTTGCCGACCGCCCTCATCGGACAATCCTTCGATAAGGTTGCAAACCTCGAGTGGGTGCAGAACTGGACAAACGTCGGCATGTTGGCGGTCGTTGACCACAACGGCGACGGAATCCTGCAGCTCAACGAGTTCTTCATGCGTCCCGATATCGTCGTGCTTGCCACGCCCGAAATCGCCGGCCTGCCCTACGTTATCTCCGGGCTTGTCGCCGCGGGCGGAATGGCGGCGGCGATGTCGACCGCGGACGGACTCCTCCTCGCGATCGCAAACGCGCTCAGCCATGACCTCTACTACAAAATTATCGACCCCAAGGCCGATACGAAGGTACGTCTTGCTGTTGCGCGCGTGTTGCTCATCGTCATCGGTGCCGCCGCCGCGTTCATCGCCTCCCTGAAACTCACGGGAATTTTGGGCGCGGTCGCATGGGCGTTCTGCTTCGCTTGTTCGGGGCTGTTCTTCCCTCTCGTGCTCGGCATCTGGTGGAAACGGGCGAATCGCGCCGGAGCCATTGCCGGCATGATTGCCGGATTCGTTGCGGGGAGTTGGTATCTCTACATGGTCTACACCGGAACCATGCAGCCATGGTTTGGCATTGACCATCTCCGCTTCGGCATCATCGGCATGCCTGTTAGCCTCGTCGCCATGGTGGTCGTGAGCCTTGCAACCAAAGCGCCCGATGCCGAAACCCAGGCGATGGTCGACGAGATCCGGGATCCGACCGGACAAACCATCCTCGGTCAGACACACTGACCGGCAACAAGACCGCGTCCGGCCGGGATACGCCGGACGCAATCCTTGCAGACGGCTCCCGGGAAGTTCCCTTCTCCCGGGAGCCTCTGCGTATCTAGCCGGCGGGTGGATGCGACATGAGCACCGATATCTTTCCGCTCTGGCTTGTTCTACTCGACTATCTTCTCGGCGCCGTCATGTGGACACTCATCGGACGCTCCGCTATGAACCTGTTCCTGCCGGAAGATTCAGAATTCTTTTTTATGAAGATCTTCGTGCGGATGACGAATCCGTTCCTGCGAATCTTCTCGCCCATTACGCCGAAGTTCCTCATTCCCCTGCTCGTCCCGCTTTATGTTGCGTGGTTCTTCTACATATTCCGCTTCTACGCAATGCCTTACCTGCTCGGATACTCCGTCATGGGCATGCTCTCCTTCCCCCTCGAAAGCGACATCGCACGGTGGCTCTACGCCATTTTCGGCGGAAGCTAAATTAATTGCTGGAAAAATCCGAAATTTAATCGTTTAATTCCCTCCCATGCAATAAACAGAGAAGAGGTTGTTCCCATGACCGCAAAGCCCCTTCCTTTCCGACACAACAGAAGCGACTTTTGGAACGAACGCATCGATCTCGCGGCGGCGTTTCGATGGGCTGCGCGACTCGACCTCCATGAAGCCGTTGCCAATCACTTCTCCCTTGCCGTCAACGATACTGGCGAACGGTTTCTCATGAATCCGAACCAGGTACACTTCAATCGAATCCGCGCATCCGATTTGCTGCTGCTTGATGCCAACGACGCCTCCTCCATGAGTCAGCCCGACGCACCCGACCCGACCGCTTGGGGACTGCACGGTTCTCTGCATCGCAAATGCCCGCACGCCCGTTGCGTCATGCACGTCCACTCCGTCTACGCCACCGTGCTCGCATCTCTGCAAGACAGCCGTCTTCCTCCCATAGACCAAAACACCGCATATTTTTACGAACGCTACGTCATCGATGAGAAATTCAACGGCTTGGCGTTCGAAGAAGAAGGCGAACGATGCGCTTCCATGCTCCAGGACCCGAAACTCAAAGTCATGATCATGGGCAATCACGGCATACTCGTGCTCGGCGACAATGTTGCCGATGCGTTCAATCGACTCTACTACTTCGAACGCGCAGCCAAAACCTACATCCTCGCGTTGCAGACCGGGCAGACGTTGCGGACCCTTTCTCACGAGATTGCAACAAAGACCGCCGAGCAAATCGAAGAATATCCGGAGCAGGCCGAACGCCATTTTGCCGAACTCAAAGCCATCCTTGATGACGAAAATTCCGATTATGCAGGATGAGTACCATGTCCTACCCGCAACCGACCAACGCAGCATCCACCGGCATCAAACTCGACCGAGATAAACTCCTGCAGATCGCACGACGCAGCGATGCTCCCGGGCTAATCTACCTCGCGCAATGGACGGTGGGACTGTCACTTACCGCATCCCTCGTCTGGCTGTCGCTGGGAACCGCATGGGTCTGGCCCGCCATGTTGATCCACGGCATCATGCTCGCCATACCCTCCTACTCCATCAGCCACGAAACCTGCCACCGCACGGCGTTCAAAACACGATGGCTTAATGAATTCGTCACATGGATATCGCATCTCATCTATCTGGAAGAACCTCTCCATCGCCGGTACACCCACGCCAACCACCACAGTTACACTTGGTACGTCGGCAAAGACTGCCAGATGCCCTTCGACACTCCCGTCGGCTTCAAAGGCTGGTTCATCGAAGCCTCGGGCATCGGGCTGATGCGCTTTCACATTATCGTCATGGCACGGCTGCTCACGCGGCAATACAGCGAAACCATGCGTGCGGTCGCACCTCCGGCAAAATTGTCCAAGATGACCCGAAACGCATGGGTCTTCTGCTCCGTCTACGCCGTTATTGCGGGTGCAATCGTTGCAGGAATCTCGTGGCCGTTATGGTTTCTCGTGCTGCCGCGCCTGCTCGGCATGCCGGTTATGATGCTTTTTACCATTCCACAACACATGGAAATGCAGGAAAACTCGCCTTCCATCATCGAGAGCACGCGCTCGTTTTCAACCTCCCGGCTCGGACGCTTCCTTTATATGAACATGAACCACCACATAGGACACCATCTCTATCCACGGGTGCCTTTCTACGCACTGCCTGCGTTGGAAGAAGCCCTCAAGGAGCAACTCCCCGAGCCTGACCCGGGATTTCTGCGAACCAATTGGGAACTCTTCGTCGTGACGCTCCGACGAAGCCTGGGATTGTCGACGAAAGCGCCTTCGATTCGGCAGGCGCCACACATGATTACCGAGGGTGGAGGCTTCCGGCCCGTCGCTCGTCGAACCATGTAGTCGCAAATGAATGATGCTCTCGATTACACAAAGACTTTTCCCGCCAAACCATACCCCCTGACCTTGGAAGAAGCGGCTTGGACGACGCCGCCGATGCAAATCACCGATACCGAGAAGATGATGGACGTGCCCCGGATGCGCGCCTATCGATGCAACCGGATTCGCGAACAATTGCGCAGGGAGAACGTCGGAGCAATTATCCTCACCACGCCCTTGTCGATGCGCTATGCGGTCGGTGTGCGCAACTGCGCGCTGTTTCAAACGCATATTCCGGTGGGGTATCTCTTCGTGCCGACGGAAGGCCCCGTGATTCTCTTCGACTCGGACCCCGGACGTGAGACCGGACGGCAGTTGGAAGTCATTGATGAGGTGCGCGACGACCTCATTCCGATCTCCCATATGTTCGGTGGCAATCGAATGGAAGAGCAGATGTCGAGATGGGCGGCGCAAATGGCCGATCTCGTTCGAACGCATTGCGGTGGCGAAAAACGCATTGCCGTTGAAATTCCCAACGGTTTTGCCTTCGCGGCCTTGCAAACACAAAACATCGACGTTGTCGATGCCGCCGGCATTATGGCGCAGGCCCGCAAGATTAAAAGTCCCGAGGAAATCCTCGCGATGAATCTCGCCGTCGCTGTCGCCGAAGACGGCATGACGCGCATGCGCCGGGAACTGCGTAACGGCATTCGAGAACAGCAATTGTGGTCGCTCATGTGGCAGGCGCTCATTGAAGGCGGCGGCGAATGGATAGACTACCGGCTAATGTCCACGGGTGATCGAAGCAATCCGTGGCAACAGGAGGTATCGAGTCGGATGATCCGGGCCGACGACCTGCTGGTGTTCGACTGCGGCGTGATTGGGCCGTTTGCCTACGGCGCGGATATTTCGCGGGCGTTCCATTCCGGCCCGGGCAAGCCAAGTGCACAACAGAAGAAACTCTACACCCTCGCCTGGGAAGAAATTACCCACAACAAAACGCTCATGCGTGCGGGTGCAGGTTTTCGCGAAATTATCGAAGCGCGTTATCGCCAGCCCGAGGGATTCGGCGAACAACTCTACACTTGCGTCGCGCACGGTCTCGGCATGGGAGACGAATGGCCGTCGCTGTTGCACGCAACCGACGACCCAGACCATTACGACGGCGAATTGGAAGCGGGGATGGTGATTTGCGTCGAGAGTTATGTCGGCGAAGTGGGAGG
>JAPOUT010000028.1 GCA_026708545.1 Hyphomicrobiales bacterium | reverse complement strand
AGGGTATCACGGCGGCGAACCCCTTTCGCTCCGGGAAGGATATCGAATGCGCGCCAGTCCGAGCATAAGCCGATCCTCTCGAGATGTTCGATGAGGCTGTTGCTTCCGGCGAAGGGCTCGAGGACGGTTTTGTGAGTGATATCAGCGCGTTTAGCCCATTTCCGGAACGGGCGACAGTCAAAGGGGTTGCCGACAGTGTAGTAGCGTCCTTGTGCGCGTTTCTCGTCTCTGATTGTCATTTTTCCATCCTGTAGAACATTTTGAGAACACTATTCTGCCGTAGCATTTCCCACTTGTCCAGAAAAAATTCCCACCAGTTCGCACCTTAAAAAAGCGGCCCCGCTGGGGACCGTAAGCGGCCAAGTCCGGCGGGGCGGTAGATGTCCACCATTATACACCGGTATTCTGGTTGGGAGTCAAAACTTTTTTGAGATTGCACAAGGCTGGCTGTTTGCCAGAAACCTCTCGATAAGCGGCAGGTTCTCCCAAATATCACCGGTCGCAAGAATGGCAAAGTCTCTTCTGTTCCGTTGGGTGTTCCGTCTAAAAATAACCCCGTTGGGGGTCGCGAGCGACCAAGTCCAACGGGGAGTAAATGTTCCCCATTATACGCATACGACCCGATGAAAGGTCAACATTTTTTATTGTATTTGTTTTCGAGAATAATTTTAAAAAACCACAGTAGATGCTGGATTTCATTTCCTTAAAAAAAGGAGCCCTGCCGGAGATTGTGAAACAACCCCATAGCCCGGCAGGGCGGAAGTGCGACTATCATACATCGATTGCCCGATTCGCAACAACTTTTTTTTGCGTCTTTGGGCATATCTTAAGAAAAACCCCGTTGGGGACCGCAAGCGGCCAAGTCCAACGGGGTAGCAGATGCCCCCATTATACACGAATTATCCGACCGAGAGTCAAGATTTTTTTTTGATTTTGTTTCGTTTTTCTCAAAAATCCCTGAAAAATGGCGGAATTTCCATCACGGCGTGCTAGAGCAGGAGCGAATCGAGTACTCGCAGGAGCAGGAAAATGACAACCGATACCCCCCTGGATGTCTGGCGCGCGACGACGGTTTTCGCGATTCGAAAGAACGGACAGGTTGCCATTGCCAGAGACGGTCAGGTCTCCCCGGTAACACCGTCATCAGGTCCAACGCAAAAAAAAAAAAAACTCCGGCGATTGGGCGATGATGCTTATTGCCGATGCCAGTATTACCCTTGTGCTTTCCGACAACGGCGGTGTTCTTGAGCCCGAAGACGGCGTCATGGCGATAGGCTCGGGCGAGCGGCGCACTTGCCACCGCAAGAGTTTCCACAAGCACGCCCCCGAAGTGGAAGCCGCTACCATTGCCGGGCGGACCATGGGGGTCACCGCGGTCATTTGTGTTTTCACCAATGATTCCATCCTCATTGAGACCATTGAGATTGGGACCATTGAGGCGCCGGCCGATTAGTGCTTAAAAAAGGAACCCTGCCGGAGATTGCAAAACAACCCCATAGCCCGGCAGGGTAGAAGCATGGTCATCATACATCGATTGTCCGATTCACAACAACCTTTTTTGCGTCTTTGTGCATCCTTCCAAAAATAACCCCGTCGGGGACCACGAGCGGCCAAGTCCGACGGGGAGCAAACGTTCCCTATTATACGCGAATTATCCGGCCGAGAGTCAAGATTTTTTGGCCTGTTTGGTTTTTCTCAAAAATCCCTGAAAATAGCGGAATTTCCATCACGGCGTGCTAGATTGGAGCGAATCAAATACCCTAAGGAGCAGGAAAATGACCACCGATACCCCTCTGGACGTCTGGCACGCAACGACGATCCTCGCGGTTCGAAAGAACAGGCAGGTTGCCATTGCCGGAGACGGACAGGTCTCTCTCGGCAACACCGTCATCAAGTCCAACGCAAAAAAACTCCGGCGACTGGGCGATGATGTCATTGTGGGCTTTGCCGGCGCGACCGCCGATGCCATCACTCTCTTTGAGCGTCTGGAAGCCAAACTGGAACAATATCCCTCGCAACTCTCTCGTGCGTGCGTGGAACTTGCGAAGGACTGGCGCACCGATAGATACCTCCGACGCCTTGAGGCGATGATGCTTGTCGCCGATGCCAGCATTACTCTCGTGCTTTCCGGCAACGGCGATGTCCTTGAGCCCGAAGACGGCGTTATGGCGATAGGCTCAGGCGGGGGTTTCGCCCTTGCCGCCGCAAGAGCTCTCCACAAGCACGCCCCCGAAATGGATGCTCCTGCCGTTGCCAGGCGGGCCATGGAGGTCGCCGCTGGCATTTGCGTTTTCACCAATGATTCCATCCTCGTCGAGACCATAGAGGCGCCAGCCGGTTAGTGTTTGTTTTTTAGGCGTTTCTGGACAACTCGTTGCTGGTGTCTTCAAAAAGGGACATCAGTTTGGTTTGACCGATTGTAGAAGGAGGGGCACCCGCAAAAACCTAATTTGCGAACAGAACTTATTCCATAATTCGCCAGCAATCACAGAAAATCGTTTCTCATCCACCCATATTCCTGAGTTTTTTGCGGGTGCCCTAGCGCTCCCCTGTGTGTTTCTTTGTGAGATTATCGTCTGCCATCGAGGCCATTATCGATAATCTCTTGTATCTAAGCATTTATTGTAAAAGGCTTTGTCCATTTTAAAAGATTCGTGACATCCTCGAACCCCTCCTTTCGGAAATGCGTCCGGTCCGTAGGGAAAAGCGCAAACCAGTCTTATCCAGCGCTCCTGTTCTTGCGCAATGTCTTTTATATCTCTGGTCGCTTCTGCTAGGTCCTGATCTTGACTAAAAAGGACCGCCACGTCATATTGATTTTGTCGCGCCAAGCGCACCATATCTAATGCTAAACGTACGTCAATGCCTTTTTCTTTTGCTATGAATCTTTCTTTTGTTGAGCCGTCGGCAAAGGTGACCTCTTCTGAGTGATATTTGAGTATACGCTTGGTTACGTGGATGCCCTTACATTCCATGGCGAATAATCTGTTTCCCCAATATCTTCGCCATTCTGGAGAATGTTTTGAAATCGGTATGCCTGTATAGAAACGTACGGCGCTCGGTTGCCATCTCTTTGCTTCGCATATGGCCGCGTGTAATTTTTGCGGGTCATAAGTTAGGGTAATGGTGTCCGAATGCGGTTTTTGCCTGGCGGTATAGGTTCTGTCCGTCGAAAAATGCGACAGCCCGCTTTTCCTTCGGTTCTTGAAGGAGTTGAACTTGACCCATGATGCTACCCTCTTAAAAAAGGAACCCCGCCGGAGACTGCAAAGCAGCCCCATAGCCCGGCAGGGTGGAAGTAAAGTGTGACCATCGTATACAGATTATCCGACTGAAGTCAAAAATTTTTTTGAAAAAAAATTTAAGAGGTAAAAAACCCTTTATATGCGCGAAATATTAGGTGATTCGTTTGTTGAAAGTGTGTAACTTCTCTTGAATTGGGAGCGAATCGAGTGCCCGCAGAAGCAGGAAAATGGACACGGACACCTCTTTGGACGCCTGGCATGCGACAACGATTCCCGTGGTTCGAAAGAACGAGCAGGTTGCCATTACCTTTTTCGATCGCCTGGATGCCAAACTAGAACAATATTCCTTGTAGCTTTCGCGTGCGTGCGTGGAAATTGCGAAGGACAGGGCACCGATAGATACCTCCGGCGTCTCGAGGCGATGATGCTTGTTGCCGATGCCAACATCACACTCGTGCTTTCCGGCAATGGTGATGTCCTTGAGCCTGAGGACGGAGTTATGGCGATAGGCTCGGGCGGAGGTTTCGCCCTTGCCGCCGCAAGAGATCTCCACAAGCACGCCCCCGAAATGGACGCCTCTGCCATTGCCAGGCGGGCCATGGAGGTCGCCGCTGGCATTTGTGTTTTCACCAATGATTCCATCCTCATCGAGACCATTGAGGCGCCGGCCGATTAGCGCTTGTTTTTGGGGCGTTTTTGGAAAACTCGTTGCCGGTGTTTTCAAAAGGACATCAATTTGGTTTGACCGATTGTAGAAGGAGAGGGCAACCGTAAAAACCTCGATTTTGGAACAAAGTTCACCCCGTGCCTTTCGGCGATCTTGAAGAAAATTATCCTCGTTCATGCACGTTCTTGGGGCTTTTGCGGATGCGGCCGATTGAGAGGTAAGTGCAAAAACATTGTCCAATCGGCGCGCGACCAACTTTTTGAGTAATCAGGGTCAGGCGGGTGTTTCGAGCGGTTTGCGAATCGATAAAATTCGAGGATTCCGGCCTTTACCGCCTGGAATCGCACCCGATTCGCGAAATTCCGGCCTATTCCGGGAGTTTTCAGACCTGTGGAAACCGCACGCATATCGCCAAAAATCCTCCCGAAGTCTTGCAAGTTCCCGGTTTTCCCGGAAAAAGCTTGAGATCCAGTCGAAACCGGGACCTAATGCGACTATTGCAGACCAACCCAAAGGACACCCCGGCATTTCTCGCGATTTGCCGGGGTGTTTTTTTGCGCATCCGGAATATGGTGGCTGCCGCCTAGCCGATTGGCTGTGAATTCACAGACTAAGTGCCATTTGGTTGCGTCGGAACTATCGGCTTGTCCGGCTTTTTTCGTTTCAATCGCTTCTTCGATTTGAACTGCAAACCCAATTTGGCTCCCGATAAATACGACAAGCCTGTTTGCGTTTCCATCCAAAACTCTCCGCGTTGCGCGAATGAAAAAAGCGTTCTGAAAATATCTTCCACGAGCAATGGGTCAGCAACAACATTCAATTCTCAATCCCGGCATTTTCATCGCTTGGTCGCTGCTCATAGCGATAGTGGGTTTCGCGAAATGTCGAATGCCCGGTAAGTCGAGCGGATCCCGGCATGTTTTCTGACGGAGCGCATGTTTGGTCGGGGCTGTGCGCCGTGAAAGTCCGGCCATTTCCTCTGTCTCCTTTGGCGAATCGTTTTGTGTGTTCGTTTTGGCACATCTTCTCCCGAACATCGATTTTCCGCAGTTGGCGCCCCATCCTCCAATATCATTGAATCGTTCATGCCCTCTCTTATGCCTGTCATGTCGTTTGTAAGGACTTGGCGCCGTCTATGCCACGTGACGATATGACTCCGGAAGCGGAACGCCATGCTCCGCCTGCTTCGGCGTTTGCATGGTTCGCGTGCCGCCAATCCGCTCCTTTTTCGCGGTTTTCTCGTGATTTTGGCGGTGAAAAAATCTACTTCGGAATAATCCTTGATTTTTAAGGGGGAGATTACTGTTGCAAAGCGGGCGGATTTGCCTTAGTTTGGGGACTGTCGGAACTGTCGAGGAAGTTTGATGGTTTTGATTTGTTGACTTTTGCGGGGCGGTTCGGTAGAATCGCTTCAGACCACAGATTCCTCACCACAGGGAGACAAGTAGATGAAATTATTGCGTTTTGCGACCATTGCGGCGTCAATGGCTTTGATGGCTCAGTTCGGTTCCACACAGGCGACGACGACAACGGTGTCCGTTCCCGGCAATCCGGTCGATGCACCCGCTTTGGACTTGCGGGCGGTCGGCTCGCAGTTGGTCGTCGAGACGATTGAGGATGCCCTGCGTCAGGGCGGTCTTGCGCTGTTTGACGAAGGCTTCCAACTCGACTCGTCCCTGAACTGGGTCTTCGGCGAGACGATCGAAGGCGAGGTTGATGTAGTGCTTCCGTTATGGAACGGAGGCAGGCATGTGATCTTCGCGCAGCCCGGAGTCGTCTTCTGGACGGGGTTCGAGGAAGAGGAGCGCATCGACGGCAACATCGGCTTGGTGTATCGCGCGGAGATTGCCAACGGCGTCATCGGCGGGGGTTCTGTTTTCTACGACTATGATTTTCAATACGGGCATTCCCGCATCGGCGGCGGCATTGATTTGCAAAGCGGCATCTTCCAGGGCGCCCTCAACTACTACCATCCGCTCAGCGACGTTGAGGACGGACGCGAAGGCTTCGTCGAGGAGGCCCTGCGCGGCATGGACTTGCGTGTTGCTCTGGAGAGGGAGGCGATGCGCGTGAGCGCCAACCTCGGCTACTGGCGCTTCGAGGGGGATGAGGATGTGAAGGGCGACTGGAAGCCCTCCTACGGCTTCGATGCGGGCATTCGGATTGTCCCGGGCGTGTTTCTTGAAGGCGGATGGGAGCGTCATGACGAGACCGTCTCGCTTGACCAGCGTTGGAACGCCGGCTTGGCGTTCCGCTTCTCCCTTCCCGGCTTCGAGGGCGCGAACTACGGCGACGGGAGGCGTGTCTCCAACCTGTGGAAGCCCGTCGAGCGGGAGAAACGGATACTCTATGAAGAGCGTGTGGGAATCCCCCGGGTCAATCTTAACGCGATGACTGCGCGCGTCGGCGAGCCTGCAGCGGGCGGGAGCGAGACGGCGGTAGTTATGGCTGACCTGGGCAAGCCGCTGGAAGAGGATGTCACGTTGAATATCATGGTTGCGGAGACATCGACAGCGACTTTGGGAACAGACTTCACTTATGGACACAAGGTTTACGAGTTGGACGAGGCCACGGGCGAACAGTCGGCGCCTGCGGGGGATGCGACGCCCTGCCCGGAAGTTCTAGCGATGGCGTGCGAGGTGATGATACCTGCGGGTGTGACGCGCTTTGATATTGAGGCGGACATCGCCATGACCACAGAGCGGGAGATTCCCGAGTTCATCGACTTCCAAATTGAGGTTCCCGAAGAGCATGCGGACCTGTTGCGGGGCAGTGTCGTGGAGCGGGTGATCATCGAGGCGCACGACAATGAGGTCAGGTTTGCCACGAATGCGGCAACAACGCTTGCGGAGGACAACGAAAGAACGGGAGTCGAGGTGTCCGTCAGCATTGACAGGCCTTCGCCTACGCCGATCACGCTGAACGTTGCGACGGGCGGGACGGCGACGGTGAATGAAGACTACAGGATTTCCACCAGAAGCCTGGTGATACCGGCAAACGCCTCGAGTGCGTCCCTGACGTTGTGGGGCATCAACAACGATAGGGGCGAGGGGAGCAAAAGCATCGTTCTGACGATCTCGGGCAGCCTGCCGGAGGGTTGGGAGATTACGGAAGACGAACACACGGTAACCCTCCAAGATGACGACCTGAGCATTTTCTTCACAGACGCTACGACGAGCAGGGTGGACGAGCCCGGAACCGGTAGCAATGCAGACGTCATGGTCTCAGTCGGCATCACCCAGGCGCCGACCGCAGATATCACCGTGAGGGTTGCGGCCGGAGGAACAGGGGAAACCGCCACTCCGGGCAGCAGTATGGATTACACCTTTACAGGAATGGATTTCACCTTCCCCGCGGACAGTACCGCCCCGCAAACCGCCACCTTTTCCGTCCACCCTGACAATGTGGCCGAGGGGGACGAGTTCATCGTCCTGACGCTTGCAGATGATTCGACGAACTCGCGTGATGCGGAGGGTAGCGGCTTTTCGCTCGGCATTCCGCACACCATCACCATTCCCGCCAACGACAACACCGTGGGCTTCGCATCCAGTTCGGCGACAACGCTTGCAGAAGACAACACAACAACAGGGGTTGCGGTGAGAGTTGAAGTCGTTGAGCCCGCGCCCGCGGATATCACGCTGAATGTTTCAACGGCGAGCACGAGCACGCCGGCGGCGGTGTTGGGAACGCATTACAATATCTCCACTACGAGTTTGAGGATACCTGCGGGGGAGTCGAGCGGCACGATTACGCTGACGGGCATCAACAACGACAGCGGTGATGGAAGCAGGAACATCGTTCTGACGATTTCTTCGAACAATCTGCCGGACGGCTGGGCGATTACCGACAACGAACATACGGTGACCCTTCAGGACGACGATTTGAGCATCTCCTTCGACAATGCGCCGGACACGCTGGCCGAGCCGGCTCCCGGTGCAGGCGATGGCACGCACGCGATCACTGTCCGCATCACCCAGGCGCCGATGGCGGATATCAAGGTAACAGTTGAGGCTGGGGGATCGGGAGATGGAACAACCGCCGATCCGGGTAATGATTTCGGTCTCAACCCGGTCCATCTTACCTTCGACGCAAGCAATCTTACACGGACCTTCAATATTAACATTCTCGAAGACAGTGTTCCCGAGTTGGACGAGTTCATTGTTCTGACGATTAAAGACATGGGTACGCAGATGGCGCGGAATGCCGAAGGCTTTTCGCTCGGCGCCAATCACACCATCACCATTCCGGCGAACGACAACATCGTCGGCTTCGCATCGGCCATGTCAACGCTTGGCGAGAAAGACACGGCGAATGTTGGGGTGAGCGTCGGCTCCAACCTGCCTTCGCCGATTACGCTGAATATCGCTACCGGTGGAAGTGCGAGGGAAACACGGGATTACACGATATCCTCCCCCTCCAACAAGCGACTGGTGATACCGGCGGGGGAGTCGAGCGGCACGATTACGCTGGCGGGCGTAGACGATGACGCCAGCCCGTCAACCGCCGAGACCATCGAACTTACGATCAGCGTGGACGGAAATTTGCCGGCCGGCTGGACGCTTGGCTCGCAAACAACGCACACAGTGACCCTTCAGGACGATGATAAGTCCGTTGGTTTCGTGAGCGGTTCCGGTAGCGCTCATGAAACTGACAGTGACAACACTCATCAAATTGATGTCGAAATTAGTACCGCGCCGACCGCGGGGAATGTCATACTGGGGGTTACGAACGTCCCGGAAGATACCACGGCTACAACAGGAGGTACCACCCCTGACGTCACTTATAGTCCGACGTCTTTAACATTCGTAGCGAATGATACCAGTGCAGGGAATCTCAAGCAGACCATTACAATCACTGTCAAGCCCGATGATGGTAAAGAGATGGACGAGGTTCTCGAACTCTTTCTTAGAGATGACAGTACCACTCTGATGGACAACGATTTCTCCCTTGGAACCAGTCGGTATACTTTTACCATTCCTACCAACGACAATACCGTCTCTATTGATACGAGTATGTCCAACAGCACGATGGAAGAAGACGGAACGGCAAATGTCGTCGTGAGTGTTGATAATCCCTCGCCCGACCCGATAACGCTGAATGTTTCGAGGGCGAATTCAAGTACGGCGGTGGCAAACACGGATTACACTGTTTCCGGCACCTTGATGATTCCTGCTAACAGTTCTACCGGAACGCTTACGATTACAGGAATTGATGACAATCTTGAACAAGGGCAACTGAAGCTTGATCTCACCCTCTCCGGAACGTTGCCAACCGGTTGGAGTTTCACTAATTCTAGCGGCATGTCCGCCTCTGAACTTACTTACAGTGTAACCATCGGTGACAATGAATTAGGGGTTGCCGGCTGGGTTTCTGCTACGGGCACATATAGCTTAGCGACTGGTAACCGCTATACCCTTGAGGCAAAGCTGTCCAAGTCACCAAGCGCAGAAATCCAATTGGCTATATCTTTCAGTGGTTCTGCTAAAAACAAATTCTTTGGTATCACCCCAAATAATGTTGTTACTTTTCCCAAGGACGCAACCGGAAGTGATCTCACGCAATCTTTCACTGTAGAGACATCTGGGGTTGTAGCGGGGGAGGAGATGATTTTCACGCTTGTTGATTCGTTAACTCATCTGGCTAGCGAGGGTAGTTTTTCGTCTGTTATATCGCCGGCAGTTCACACAGCCACGGTTGCGCCATAAACAATGTTAGCTACCGAGGCGCATAGTCGGGCTTTGAGATAGTAGATACATTCATTCAGGCAAAATTTTGATATGAGTTTCTCTCCAATCTTTACTCTTTCAAAAAGATTGGTTGGGATTTGGTGACGGACATACACACCAAGCAACCGGTGGCGCGAACATTCATCCGGTCGAAGTCGTATGTCGCCTGAGACAGGATAATAGTTGCCGTGAGGTTCTCGGCAATAAGATCGGATTTTCCAGTTTTGGCTATAAATCTCTCCGGAAAATTTATACTTCTGTAAAGTTTGTATTCGAGAGAATGGCTTTGGTGTAGTTTTTTCCGCATTTTCTAATACCGGTACGGAAATGCTTACGCGCCCCGCTCCACCGCCAAACCGGTAGAACGCAAAACCCGATAAATTCAGCCGTTATACGGTGTTGGAGACTCTTTGCCAATCCTGCCAATAAGCGGAACAGAGCCGTTCCATCGGATCCACCTTGTCGCCAAACTCCTATCGAGGGAGTGGAGGCGTTTTATCACTCCTTCAAGCGGTTGCCGGCCCCATCCAAAACCATTACGTTTGGTGCCGGGGATACCGGAGCCGACCTTACGCAGACGTTTAACTTCACCGTTCTAGGCCCCAGTGCCGCCGGTAAAACCATCATGCTCACACTCAATGACCC
>JAPOUT010000086.1 GCA_026708545.1 Hyphomicrobiales bacterium | reverse complement strand
CCCTGGTTTTTTCGTTTCGGCTTTTAAAGAGCGTGTATTGTCATTCTTCATGCTTAGAAATGTCTTCAAGGTTGTCTGGATGAGAGAGAACATTTTTCGGTTTTTCGAGGGTATATCGGAGGAATCATAATGCATAATTAAAACTTCTTGAGAACAGCCAACTTGCTCCACATTCCGTCAATATCAGCGTAACATCCCTGAAGGCGACGTGCTCCATCGGAATGAAATGCAGTCCTCCCATGGAATACACGTGTGTTGTCCATAATCATTAAATCACCAGAATTTAATAAAACGTTCCTCCCCTTCTAATCCCTTCCAGAACACAAAGGCGGGTTGCGTAAAGATTACATGTCTACCGCCGTTCCATAGGGGAATCACGACATCCAGATCGCCTTCGATTCCTTCATTATCTCCTGAGTGGTAACTCAATGACGAGTCGAGTTGGAAACCTTCGCCCAACAACGCAAGCCCACCCTGTCGAAGTGCGTCTCCTATGGTCTGTATAACGATTTGGGAGCCGGTCTCTCGAAGATTTAAAGTGTGGTCTTCGGTTACTGAAAAACAGGGATGGGAATTAGTTAGTGTTGGGGGGGGGGGGGGTGTTGAGGTCGTCGCTGCCGACGCAAAGCCGAGCGAAATCATCAAGGTCATGGAGACTGCAACGGTCGCAGAGTGAAATAGTTTCATCGGGTTTTTCTCCTTTGGTTAAGTTATTCGTGGGTATTATACCGCTTCTTCCCTGCTTGTCATCAATTTTTTTGTTTCCATATTTGTCCCATTAGGGAGCGGTTTTGCCTGATTCAACAAGGATATAATCGCTATAAACCTAGGGCAAACCGACCCCATGCAGCACAGCCAAAACAACGAATCAAACACCCCGGCCGGGTTTTAATATGCTTGAATCGTTACACTCGATTGCGCTACAAAACCATAAGGAGTAGAATATGATTTCGATGTCTGGTGTTGCAATATTCGTACTGATTCTGGTCGCGGTGGCGGTCGCCTTTGTCTATATGGGAACGGTGATCGTGCCGCAGGGGTATAACTACACTGTTGAGCGGTTGGGACGTTATACGGCGACGCTTTCGCCGGGTTTCTCGCTGATTATCCCCTTCATTGACCGTATCGGCGCCAAACGCAACATGATGGAGAGCGTCCTCGACATCCCCTCCCAGGAAGTCATCACCAAGGATAATGCTCAAGTGAAAGTCGACGGCGTCGTCTTCTACCAAGTTCTCGATGCTTCGCGCGCGACGTATGAGGTCAATAATCTCGAGTATGCCATTCTCAATCTTGCCATGACTAACACGAGAACGGTGATGGGCGGGATGGATTTGGACGAGTTGCTCTCCCGGCGCGACAAGATCAACGCGCAATTGCTCAATGTCGTTGATGACGCAACGCGTCCCTGGGGCGTCAAAGTCACACGCATAGAGATCAAGGACATCCAGCCGCCGACGGACTTGGTCGATTCCATGGCGCGGCAGATGAAAGCCGAACGCGAGAAACGTGCCGTGATTCTCGAGGCCGAAGGAGAACGCCAAGCGCAGATACTTCAAGCCGATGGCCGCAAACAGGCGTTGGTACTGGACGCCGAAGGCCGCCGCGAAGCGGCTTTCCGCGATGCCGAGGCGCGCGAGCGTGAAGCCGAAGCCGAAGCCAACGCGACCGCATCCGTCAGCCGGGCCATCTCCGAAGGCAACTTGCAAGCGGTGAATTATTTCGTTGCCGGTAAGTATGTCGAGGCACTCAAGGAAGTTGCCTCCGCACCCAATAGCAAACTGATTATGGTGCCGCTGGAAGCTTCCGGCATTGTCGGATCGATTGCCGGCATCGGCGAGTTGGTGCGCGAGACATTTAGCGGTGATGGCGGCGACGGCAAAGGCGGCGCTATATCCGGTAAAAACAAAAAGAGTGAATCGACTGCAACAAACAAGACGGAAGGGAAATCCTCCGGCGGCGGCGATTCGCCGACCTCGC
Organism: Hyphomicrobiales bacterium; assembly: GCA_026708545.1. GTDB lineage: Bacteria > Pseudomonadota > Alphaproteobacteria > JAPOUT01 > JAPOUT01 > JAPOUT01. Next base: position 39,997 of record JAPOUT010000086.1, on the reverse strand, counting down.
CCCCGATGCCTTGGGGACAGTCCTAAACGCCGAGGCGCACTTTGGTCCTGCAAGAATTCGGTGAATGGTTTTGGTGGATTTTGGCGGCGGCCTTGGCGTTGGCGGAGATGCTCACGCCGGGGGTGTATCTGATTTGGCTTGCACTTGCCGCGGCGGTGGTAGGAGCGCTGGACTTGGTGATCGAGTGGGGATGGGAGTGGCAGGCGGCAGCTTTTGCGGGCCTGGCAATCATCGTTGTCTTGGTGGCACGAAAAATGCCTTACGGCTCCGGCAGAGGCAAAGCCTTTCGAACGGACGAGAGTCGTTTTCTCAATCAGCGCAACCTTTCCTACATTGGACGCGAGTTTGTGTTACAGAACGCTATTGAAGGCGGACGCGGAAAAATTCGAATCGACGACGGTTTTTGGCTGGTTTCAAGCGCACGCGACTTGCCTGCGGGTGCTCGCGTACGTGTCACCGGAGCCGAGGGCTCCGTATTGCAGATAGAAGAAATCAGTTAAGTGATTCGCTAGGGCCGTACCGCACTGCGGCCAAAATTCGACCTGATTCGCAAAATTCCGCCTTATTGCGGCGGTTTTCAGGTTTCTCAAAACCGCCCAAATATCGCCGAAAATCCTCTCAAAACCATATAAGTTCCCGGATTTCCCGGAAAAAGCTTGCTTTCCGGTTGGAACCGGGGCCCGATGACTATCGTTTGCAGACCAACCCAAGAACGCCCTAGCATCTCTAAATGATTTGCTAGGGCGTTTTTTGGGAGATTACATGCGAAAGCGGGACAGTGGCATAACAGGATGATGGACGTGCGGGAGTCTATTGGCCCCCGTGCCAAAAATATCGGAATTTTGAATCTCACTGCCGGCGCGTTCCACTTTCGTGCACAACCTTCAAAATTCTCTTTTTTCCACTTTGTGAAAAACCAGATTTTGGGTGCCTCCAATAATTTTCTAAATCTGCGGTGACAAACAAACGGCCAAAACGCTTTATTTCCTGTCTTTTTGTTCTTGTCCTGCAACTACTCGGTTTGTAGAGCCGGTCTCACCTTCTGTTTGTTAGATGGTAAATCATAATTTTCTGCTTGCCATCGTGACGATACGGATTGAAAATGGGTTGTGAGGGACGACATCGTCCCGAGCGGCACGGTGGAGGGCCGTGCAACGAGTTACCGGTGGAGAACAACTATCCGGTCACGGTGGGACCGCCGGCCAGTAACATCAAGACGCACCACAGAGGTGCTTTGGAGGAAACATGAAAAAGAACTTGCTTGGTACGCTCGGCGTGCTTTCCCTAACCGGCGCCCTTCTGGCGCCAAGCGTTGCAATGGCGCAAGCCCAAACCGAAGTCCAATTTTGGCACGCATTCACCGGACGTCTCGGCGAACTCGTCGCCGAGCAAGTTGCGGACTTTAACGCGAGCCAAAACGATTATGTCGTCGTCGCGAGTCACAAGGGCAACTACACCGAAACCCTGAATGCGGGCATTGCCGCATTCCGTGCCGACGAACAGCCGCACATCCTCATGGTTTTCGAGGTCGGCACGGCGACCATGATGACCGCAGGCGGTGCCGTCAAGCCGGTCTACGAGGTAATGGCCGAAAGCGGTGCCTCGTTTGATCCCGACGCATACATCGGCGCGGTTAAAGGCTATTACACAACGACCGAGGGCGAGATGCTTTCGCTTCCATTCAACTCGTCCACGCCCGTTCTCTGGGTGAACAGGGACGCGATGAGTGCCGCGGGTGTCGACCCTGACACCGACTTGTCAACATGGGAACAGGTTGATGTCGTTCTTGAGCAACTCAAGGCCGGTGGTGCGAGTTGCCCGCTTGTAACAGCATGGCAAAGTTGGATCCACTTGGAGAATCTGTCGGCTTACCACGATGTGCCGTTCGCATCGAAAAGCAACGGTTTCGCCGGGCTTGATACGGAACTGATGATTAACGGCGAGGCGCAACTTGCACATCTGTCAAAAATGGGCGAATGGGCCAGAGACGGCAAATTCATCTACACCGGTCGTCGTAACGAAGGCGGTGCCAACTTCCGTTCCGGTGAATGCGTGCTCTTTACCGAGAGCTCGGCTGGTTATGCGGGCATCAGCGACGAGGCCGAGTTTGATTTCGAAGTGCGTCCGTTGCCGTACTGGAAAGCCCTTGTCGATTCGCCGCAGAACACCATCATCGGTGGAGCGTCGCTTTGGGTCATGTCCGGTCATGAAGACGATGAATACAAAGGCGTCGCGGAATTCCTGAGCTTCTTGTCCACGTCCGACGTTCAAGCCGCTTGGCACCAAAACACGGGCTACCTGCCGATTACTGCTGAAGCCGGTGAAGCAACGCGTGCTTCGGGCTTCTACGACGAAAACCCGGGTACGGACATTGCCTTGATTCAGATGACGTCCAAAAAGCCAACGGCGAATTCCAAAGGGTTGCGCCTCGGCTTTTTCGACCAGATTCGCGGTGTCATTGACGAAGAGCTGGAAGCCATATGGGCCGGTGACAAGTCGGCTAAGGAGGCAATGGACAGTGCAAAGACGCGCGGCGACGCGTTATTGCGCCGTTTTGAAACCGCCAATCGCTAGACTATAAAATTAGGAGCGGGCCTTTTGTGCCCGCTCCTACAAACACCGAGGTCGGGATTTGGAAAAACGTGTCACATTTCGCGGATGGGGATTGCCATTCTTCCTGATTGCACCGCAAATTATCGTCACGGTCGTTTTCTTTTTCTATCCGGCCATACAGGCGCTTTGGCAGTCTCTCTTCATACCCGATCCCTTCGGGCTGTCGTCCCAATTCGTGGGACTCGGCAATTTCATATTCCTGCTGAATGATGAATTCTACGCGGCGTCCTTCCTCACGACCGCCGTTTTCTCAACCCTGGTCACGGTCTGCACCATGGTGCCGGCTCTTTTTCTGGCGGTCGTGGCCGATCGTTTGATTAAGGGATCTGGCACCTATCGCACCCTCTTAATCTGGCCTTATGCAGTCGCGCCCGCCGTCGCGGGCGTTCTGTGGCTTTTCATGTTCAACACCCGCGTTGGCTTGGTATCCTGGTATCTTGGGCAAATCGGTTATGATTGGAACCATGTTCTCAACGGAGGCGAGGCGATGGGGCTGGTCGTCGTTGCATCCGCCTGGGGGCGAATCAGTTACAATTTTCTGTTTTTCTTTGCCGCTCTCCAAGCCGTGCCGCGCTCGGTCATTGAGGCCGCCGCCATTGACGGCGCGAGATTCTGGCGTCGTTTCTTCACCATCGTCCTACCGCTTCTGTCGCCCATCACTTTCTTTCTGCTGGTGGTCAATATCGTCTATTCCTTCTTTGAAACCTTCGGAGTCATTCACACAATCACCGCCGGCGGACCGCAGCAATCAACAACCATTCTCGTCTACAAAGTCTTCTCGGACGGCTTCGTCGGACAGGATTTGGGATCATCGTCCGCGCAGTCGGTGATTCTGCTGGTAATCGTTGGCCTGTTGACGGTGATTCAGTTCAAATATATTGAAAAGCGGGTGCATTACTGATGGCAAGGCAAGAACAGGGCATGGTCGAAAAGCGCGGTGCAGGTCTGTGGCTGGCACATGTGTTCATGATTACAGGCGTCTTGATTGTTTCTTTCCCGATTTGGCTCGCTTTCGTGGCGTCCACGGTAACCCATTCCGAAATCGTCTCGCCGCCGATGCCGGTCTGGCCCGGTGACAGGCTCTGGGAAAACTACAAGGAAGCCCTCTTTTCCGGTGCCAATGTCCCTGTCGCCAAGATGCTGTGGAACAGTTTGATCATGGCGGTCGGAATTGCAACCGGAAAAATCATCATCTCCCTTCTATCCGCCTTTGCGATCGTCTATTTCCGGTTTCCATGCCGGTCGATGTTTTTCTGGATGATATTCCTGACGCTCATGCTGCCGGTCGAAGTCAGAATCGTTCCCACTTTCGAAGTTGTCGCGGGTTTCGGCATGCTCAACACCTATTACGGATTGATATTCCCACTTATCGCCTCGGCCACGGCAACGTTCCTCTTCCGCCAGTTCTTTTTGACCATCCCTGATGAACTCGCCGAAGCGGCAAGGGTGGACGGCGCAAAGCCGATGCAGTTTTTCATCGACATCGTCGTGCCGATGAGTCGAACCAACATGGCCGCCTTGTTTGTCATTCTTTTCATCTACGGGTGGAACCAATATCTCTGGCCGCTCCTGATTACGACGGATCCCGAAATGAACACCATCGTGATGGGCATCAAGCAGATGCTGCCCACGGGCGATGATATAACCGAGTGGCCGGTGATTATGGCAACATCAATCCTGGCAATGATTCCGCCCATTATCGTGGTCATTTCGATGCAGAAATTGTTTGTCCGCGGACTTGTCGACAGCGAGAAATAAACATGGCAACTGTGGCACTGCACAACGTCAAGAAGAGTTTTGGATCGACGGAAGTCATCCATGGAGTTGACGTTGAGATTGCCGACGGCGAGTTTATCGTGATCGTCGGCCCCTCGGGTTGCGGAAAATCCACGCTTCTGCGGATGGTGGCCGGCCTTGAGACGATAACATCCGGCGAAGTGCTGATTAACGGAGAACGGGCCAATGACAAGGAGCCGATGGACCGTGATATTGCCATGGTCTTTCAGAACTACGCGCTCTATCCGCACATGTCGGTGCGACAGAATATGGGGTACGGGCTGAAGATTGCCGGCCTTCCCAAGAACGAAATCGCCGCCAAGGTCACCGAAGCGGCCTGCCTGTTGGAACTGGAGCCGCTGCTGGACCGCAAGCCTCGGCAATTGTCGGGTGGACAGCGCCAGCGGGTTGCGATGGGGCGTGCTATCGTCCGCGAGCCGGCGGTCTTCCTTTTTGACGAGCCGCTTTCCAACCTTGATGCAAAATTGCGCGCCCAGATGCGGCTGGAAATCAAGCAACTCCAAGGCAAATTGGGAGTTACATCGCTTTACGTAACACACGACCAGGTCGAAGCGATGACCATGGCGGACAGAATGGTCGTGATGAACGAAGGCGTGGTAGAGCAGGTAGGTGCGCCGCTCGAGGTGTATGAAACACCACTCACGCTTTTTGCCGCGCAGTTTATCGGTAATCCGCCAATGAACATATTTGATGCGAGAATCGAAGATGGCTCAGTGATGATTCGGGATAACATCCTGGCCGAGGCGGCGGGACCGCAGGGCGATGTAAAGTTTGGCATTCGCCCTGAACATCTGGTGCAGAACGATGAAGGACCGCTGGAATTGAACTTACAAACGGTTGAACCGCTGGGAGGCAACACGTTGCTTCACGGACGTCTTGCCAACCTTGGCGATAGCATTACCGTTAGCCTGCCGGGCGTGCTTCGAGTTGGCCGTGTCGACCGGGGCATGCGGTTCTCCGCCCATCCGGAACATATCCACCTTTTTGACCGCGCAAGCGGGAAAAGGCTGGGTGGTTGATGACACACCCGCAAGTCGCCGCGTTTTCGGGAGACGCCAGCACCATCCGCATTGTCGGCCATCGGGGTGCAAGAGGCGTGTTGCCGGAAAACAGCATCGAAGGCTTTGAATTTGTCCTGTCGATAGGCATTGATCTGATTGAGTTCGATGTCGTGCTGACCAAGGATGAAGTGCCCATTATCACCCATAACCACAGATTGCACGGCTGCAGAGTCCGGGGACCGGACCAGCGTTTCCTAGACGGAAAAGAACCGAAGGTCGCATCGTTGCGAATGGAAGAGATCGAACAGTTCGACATCGGCAAGTTGAACGGTGACACGGCTTACGGACAAAGGTTTCCGTATCAGATTCAGATGGACGGTGTCCGCATTCCGAAACTCTCTGATCTGTTCCAACTAATATCACAGCCGAAATACCAAAGCGTCAACTTGATGCTTGAACTCAAGTCCGACCCGGACCTTGTCTCTGATGACGCCGCGCGCGAAAGGATTGTCGCCGTTGTGATAGACCTTGTGCGCAAGGCAGGCCTTTCGACGCGCACACTCCTGCATAGTTTTGACTGGGGGCTGTTGGCCAAGTGCAAACGGCAGGCGCCCGACATACCGATATCATTCCTGACGCGGATGAAAAGCAATGCCGACGAGGTTGGTGAAGATTCTTCCACATTGGTGACCCCCGATCTCGATGATACGGCCGGTTGTATTCCGGATCGGGTGAAAGAGGCCGGAGGATCGCTCTGGTGCCCTTATTACAAGGATATCACGAACGAAGATATAGCCCGTGCCCGCGATATCGGTCTTTGCGTTGCCGTGTGGACGGTGAATGAATTTGATGACATCGACGCGATGATCGATTTGCATGTGGATGCAATCGTGACGGACTACCCCGGCAAGGTCCAGCGTAGATTGTCCGACCGCGGATACCGCTGGACCGGTTAATTTTAGCCGATTCCGTTTGGCATCAGGATTCTTGCTTGGGTTCGGGAATATCGACCTGTCCCTCGCTCGATAACAATATCGCAATCGGCCGCGTCGCGGGGAAGTGCGCCAGCACAATCACCAGCATCACCGTTATCGGCACCGCGAGAAACATTCCCGCTATTCCCCAAATGCTTCCCCACACGGCGAGCGAGAGTAACACCACCAGCGGAGAGATATTGAGTCGGTCTCCGGCAATGCGCGGCTCAAGGATGTTGCCGACAAAAAATTGTATCACGCCGCATCCCGCCAACACGAAAGCGCCGGGCGTGAAACTATCGAACTGCACGAGTGCAAGCAGCGTGGGAAATGTGGTTGCGAGCAACGAGCCGATGGTCGGGATGTAGTTGAGCAGGAAAATCAACAACGCCCAGAATTCTGCGTAGTCGACACCCACGAGCAACAACACGACATAACTAGCAACGGCGGTGAGCAGACTCATGAGCGTTTTAATCCAAATATAGGTTCCGAGACGGTTTTGCATTTGCGAGAGCAGCATTTCGACTTTTTTCCGTGCGGGCTGGTTTGGAAAGATGGCTTTGATTTTCGCGGAGAAACTATACTGCTCGATAAGAAGGAAGATGACATAGAGCGCAACCAGCATCGCAACGCCGGCGATATTTGCAAGCCCGAGTGCGAGATCTTGGAGATAAGGTACAAAGTCAATGTCGCGAAGGAGGGAGGTTATATCGAGTTTGTTTTCGATGCCGAGGCTCTCGCTCAAGCGCGTGGAGAATTTCTCGATGTTGTTTTTGTAGAGCGGCGCGGCATCGTAGACGTCCGCGATGCTCGCTCCTGCCAGCGCACCGACGGCATAGAGCGCCGAGGCAATGCCGACGAGCGAAAGCGTGCGGCAGAGCCATCGCGGAAGGGTGCGTTCGGCGAGATGCAAATTCCCGATGGCAGTTGCGGTTGCATCAATGAAATACCAAAGCAACACGGCAACGAAAAATGGAAGAAGCACATCCCTGCCGAAGATGAGAAGCGTTCCGCCGAGGATAAGCGCGGCGAACCAAATAAGCGCAAGAAGTTGTTTCCAGTTTGCTTCCATGAGGCGAAGTATATCCCTATCTCGCTAGATAAGTTAATGCGAGCAAAAAAACGAGTAACACGCCGACCCATAGGAGCATAACGCCGCTACCGTGCTCGTTGCCAATTACGACGCCGATGTTGCGGAAGATTTGCCGGCTTTCCCGGCGCAACGGTGCCGTGATTGAAACAACGAATTGCTCGATGCTTCCCCATGTCCATAACAAAACCCTCGGCAACCATTTTCTATAGACGATGTCGCTGCTGAGGTTAACGCTGCGCAGTCCGGCAGGATAAATCCCCTTGCTCATCAATACCATAAACGCCAATGCCGAGAACAACAGTAATTGCAGTTGGAAAACGACATGATCTGCGGTGTAGGGAACGTAGGAAACGCCGTAGGGAAGGATGTTGTAGAGCGGTTGCGGAAAGACTCCGATTCCCACGCACAGCAACGCCGTTAGCCCCATAGCGAGCAGCATGTTCCACGGAGCTTCGCGGCAGCGGATTCCGGAATCGCGGGCGAAAAACGCGAAATAGGGAATTTTAATTCCGCAGTAATGGAAGACCCCCGCCGATGCAAACAGCAGCGCGAACCAAACAAGTGTGTAACCCTGCTTGTCGGCAGCCGAAAGTATCAAACTCTTCGATATGAACCCCGAAAACAGCGGAAACGCCGAGATGGACGCGGCTCCGATAACGCAAAAGACCGTGGTGTAAGGCATGGATTTATACAATCCGCCGAGTTCGGATCCTTTCGTTGTTCCCGCACGTAGAAGCACGGCCCCCATGCTCATAAACAGCAACGCCTTGTAGAGTACGTGGCAAAAAGCGTGGGTAACGGTTCCGTTGAGCGCAAGAGGCGTTCCGATGCCGACGCCCACAACCATAAATCCGAGTTGATTGTTAAGCGAAAACGCAAGCACGCGTCGCAGATCGTTTTCGATAACCGCATAGAATATGGGAAACAGCGCCATCAACGCGCCGATGTAGACGAGAGCTTCGAGCCCGGGAAATCCTCTTGCGAGCGCATAGACGGCGAGTTTGGTTGTGAATACCGAGAGTACGACGGTGCCCGTCGGCGTGCTTGCAGGATAAGCGTCCTGGAGCCAATCGTGCAGCAGCGGGAAGGCGCATTTGATTCCGAAGGCGAGCAATATCAGAACGGCCGCAAAATTTATGTCGGGAAATTGCACGAACAAATTCGAACCGGTTGCGTTGATATGCAGAATGATTCCGGCGAGCAGCAAGAGTCCCGAGAGCATTTGGAAGATGAGGTACCGCATGCCCGTGAAATACGCACCGTCCGTTCTTCGCGCCCAGACGAGAAAAACGGATGCGAAAGCCGTTGCTTCCCAAAAACAGAACAATGTTATCAGGTCGCCGGCCTGGACGGCTCCGATTGCAACACCGCTGTAAATAAGCGTCGCGATTTGCTGGGTGGTGTCCCTTATATGCCATGCAAAAAGCGCCGCGAGGAAAGCCGCAATGGAAAAGATAAGAGAAAAGGCGTATGCGAGCGCATCAAGCCGCAGGAGTATGAGCGTGTATCCGAAGAGTTCCGCGCTGGCGTATTCGCCGAAGGGAAGAACGACGAATTGTGTCAGAGCGAGAACGGGAACAAGCGACAGAAACAGCGAACGCATTGCGCCTTTGGGAACGAGCGGCAGCACAAGCGCGCCGGCGAGATAGAAAAGAAACGGTGGAATGCTCATGTTGAGGAATTCCTTTCTTTTTGCGTTTCTTCGTTATCGATGGTGCGGGGGGCGTAATAATCCTCAGAACGCATTAATATGCGTCGCAACGCTTTTGCAATAATAACGAGCAGGGCGCTCATAACGAATCCGTAGATCCCGTAGAAGCCGGGGATGCGTGCGACTATCGCGCCCATGCCGTATGCGTCATGATGTGGAATGAACAGGCCGATTGCCACAAGCAATCCGCACGCCACGAGCAGAATATAACAGATGCGTTTGACCCCGAGAGGGGAGTCAATGCGTTGCAGCAAGCGGGAGAGAAGAAAACGCGGTTGTTCGTTCATGGTGTTGATTCAAAGATAAGTTCAAGAAACCGCCACAGCGCATCTACTTGAAAAAACAGAATGATGCAAATGATAGCGCTGATGCTTGGCGGCAGCACGCACAGCAGAGGCGCTTCCTTCGGTGCGCTTGCATCCGCGTCGCCGCTTGCTTGTGCCGGCGGCAGGAAGAATCCGCGCCCGATGACGGGAGCGAAGTATGCAAGCGAGAGCATAGAACTTGCGATCATCACGATAATGAAAACAAGTTGCTCGAGCGCGTTTGCGGCAAAAATGATTTCCCACTTGACCCAAAATCCTCCGAGCAGGGGAGCGCCGATGATGGAGAGCGCACCCACGGCAAATGCCGTAAAGGTTACGGGCATGGCGCGTGCAAGACCGTTGAGGCCGCTAACTTGTGTTCGATGGCTTGCGACATAGATGGCGCCGGCACACATGAAGAGCGTGATTTTTCCAAACGCATGCATGGCAATCTGCAAAGCGCCGGCGAGGGCGCCCAGCGGCGTTGCAAGCGCCATTGCGAGAGTCACATAAGAGAGTTGCGAGACGGTCGAATAAGCCAGTCGCGCCTTGAGGTTGTCTTGCGCGAGCGCACGCACCGACGCGTAGAGGATGGATGCCCCGGCAAGCCATGCAAGCCATTGGGACGCTCCCGTTTGTTCAAGAAAATCGATGCCGAAGATATAAACACCGACCTTGAGCATGGTGAAAACTCCGGCTTTGACAACGGCGACGGCATGGAGCAGTGCGCTTACAGGCGTAGGCGCGACCATCGCGGCGGGTAGCCAGAGATGGACGGGCAGCAATGCGGCTTTACCGATGCCGAAGGCGAAACAGGCAAGCAGCACGGGTGCAAGCCAGCTTTCGATGCGGCCGCTGAGTATGCCGCCTTGTGCGAAAGCAACGGTTCCGGCGATGTCATAGGTCCATGCGATCGCGAAAAGTAGCAAAAACACGCTGGTTGAAAGCAATATCAACAAATAGGTGCGGGCGCCCGCTTTTGCTTCCGCGGTTTGTTTGTGCGCGACAAGCGGATAAGTCGCCAACGTGAGAACTTCGTAAAAAACAAACAGCGTAATCAAATCGCCGGAAAGCGCGATGCCCATTGCGGCGGCAATGGCGATGGCGAAGCAGATGTAGAAGCGTGTTTGGTGTTTTTCCTTGTTGGCACGCATATAACCAATGGAATAAAGCGAATTGATAATCCAAAGCCCCGAGGCAATGGCCGCGAACATTGCACCGAGCGGTTCAAGCTCAAGGGAAAGAAAAAGCCCGGACACGGGCATGGGTAGAATGTTTTCGGCCCGGGGCGTTGCACCATTGGCAACGCTTGCGACCAACCAGCAAACATTGGCGAACAACACGACGCTCGTGACGAGCGTCGCGGCCTCGCGCAGATTGGGATGATTGCGCAATGCCGCGATTAACACCGCACCGAGCAACGGCAACAAAATGGCGAGGTAGAGTGCACTTGTATCGTTCATGCTAAAAACCCGACAGCAGAGCGAGAGCGGCGCGTTTCGACAGGTCGGACAACATGGTTCCGTTAAATCCGAAATAGATATTCATCGCGGCGACGAGCAATGCAACTAGAAGCATTGCAAGAGGCGCCTCACGCAGATTGGCCGTTGCATTTTGTTCATCGGGCGTTCCGAGATAAACGGTCTCGAGGACTTTTCCGGCATAAAGAAGCGTAAGCAGTGACACACCCGCAACAACGGCCGCGAGTATGATCGATTCTGATGTGGAGAAAATCGCACTCAGCAACGACCATTTTGCAACGAACCCCGCGGTGAGGGGCACGCCGACAAGTGACAAAAAACACACGACCATCACCGCGGCACTCCACGGCATTTGTTTTGCAATGCCCTTCCAGTCGTCCAAGTTGCTGCTTCCCGTTTGAAGGGCAATGCCCGCAACCGCCATGAACAACCCTCCTTTTGCGAGTGCGTGCGTCAGTATCAGGAGCCAGGCGGCGGCAACGGCTTGTGTGGATGCGAGCGCAAGGGCAAAGAGCATGTAGCCTATCTGCGCGATGGAAGAGTACGCGAGAATTCGCTTTACGTTGCCTTGTTGCAATGCGGCAAGCGATGCGAGAAACATTGCCAGCAGTGCGAGCGGCATGAGCAGTGTGCCGGCGAAGCTTGCATCCTCGAAGATAACGAAGACAAACCGAGCCAGCAAATAGAGCGCGACTTTTGTTGCGGTGGCCGCAAGAAACGTTGTCACAACCGCCGGCGCGAAAGTGTAGACATTTGGAAGCCAGAGGTGCAGCGGGAAGATGGCGGCTTTCAGTCCAAGTCCTACGATGATGAGCGCAAAGGCCGCTTGTATGACAGCGTGGTGCGGCGATGCCGGGATGCGCGTGGCAAGGTCGGACATGTTGAGCGTTCCGGTTGCCATGTACAGGAGTCCGACTCCTATGACAAAAGTGCTCGCGCCAATGGTTCCGAGGATGAGGTAGCGGAAGGCCGCGGTGAGGGCGCGGGGTGATTTTCCCATTGCAACGAGCGCGTAAGTTGCCAGCGACGAGATCTCCAGGAACACGAAGGCATTGAATGCGTCGCCGGTTGCGGCAACTCCGAGAAGCCCGGTGAGACAAAGCAGGAAGGCGGTGTAGAAGAGCGGATGTTTTTGTTCCGGTATTTCCGTCTCAATGCTTGCGCGGGACTGGAGCAACGCCAGGAAGCCGCTCACGCTGACGAGCAGGAGGATGACGGCGTTGGCCGAATCGATTCGATATTCGATTCCCCAGGGCGGCGCGAAACCGCCGAGCGCATAGGAGATAACCCCCCCGTTGAAAACAAATTGCAGCAGCGCGACAGATATTATCGAGGCGATTGCGGTGACCAACAAAGAAAAATCGTGCGCCCACCTGCCGCGCCGGAACAACACACACACGGGGGCGGCAAGCAGCGGTATGGCAACTTGCAGAATGGGGAGCTGCGTGAGCAGTGCGGCAGGAAGGATTGCGACAAACATGGGCGGGCGTTGCTAGGAATCGCCGGCTTCGGCGTCGAGGATTTCGTCTTCTTCGATGGTGCCGTAAGCTTCGTGGATGCGAACGGCGAGAGCCAGTCCCAAAGCCGTTGTTGCAATGCCGACAACAATCGCGGTGAGAATCAGCACGTGCGGCAGCGGATTTGAATAAAGTGCCCCCGGCTTGTCGGTAAGGATGGGAACGGTGCCGTTGGCAACGTTGCCAATGGAGATGTAGAGCAGGAACATCGCTGTCTGGAACAGATTGAGTCCGATGATTTTTTTCACGAGGTTCGAGCGCGTAAGCGTGATGTAGAACCCGATCATCATCAACACGACCGCCATCCAATAGTTGTATCCGCTGGCAAGAAAGTCGAGTAAATGCGCGTTCATGCCGGACATGAAGAGCGCGGCATCACCGCCCATGACGAGTTCGGTGACGTTCATGGCGGCATTACCAATCTTGTTCGCGGAGACACGGAAGATGGTCGGCGAAGGCGCGGAAGACCATGACCACCACGCAGGCAACCGTGATACCGACGCCGGCTTCGACAAGGATGATGCCGAGATGCTGTCCCGAAGTCGGCGCCTCGGCAAGATGGTCGTAGTCGAGGAAATTCCCGCCTAACAAAACGGAGGCGAGACCGGTGCCGGCGTAAAGCAACACACCCACCGCGGCACCGACCTGCAGCAGTCTGTCGGGCAAAAATTGCCGAGCGGAGGAAACATCGAAGAGCAGCCCGTGCAACACAAAAGCGGAAGCGAAGATGAGTCCGGCCTGGAAACCCCCTCCGGGTCCGAAGTCTCCGTGAAATTGCACGTAAAACGCAAACAGAAGAATCGGGGCGAAAAGCAGTTTCGCAATGACGCGCAGGACAAGATGGTGTTGCATCATTTACTCCGTTCACGAAAGACGAATCCGCCGAGCAGCAGTGCAACTCCGATTCCGGCGGTAAAAATGACGACGACTTCGCCGAGGGTATCGAAACCTCTATAACTTGCGAGGATTGCGGTTACGAGATTCGGAACATCAATTTCGCGGGCGGTTTGCTCGATATAGTAGGGAGCGACATGGACCTGCGCGGGAGCAAAGGGATCTCCGAAGGGCGGCGCATCAAACATTGCATAAATGAGAAGTGCACCGAATGAGCCCGCAACGGCCAGCGCAGGCAGTCGTTTCAGCATTGAGCTTTTAAGAGGTTTTTCCTGCCGTTCGGTGAGCGCCATTGCGCCGAGCATGAGGATGGTTGCAATACCGGCGCCCACGGCCGCTTCGGTGAAAGCGACGTCCGCGGCATCCATGGAAAGCAACAGCAGCGCCGAGAGCAGCGAAAACATCCCCGCCAGCATCACCACGGCGAAGAGGTGGCGCAAATACGCAATCCCCAGCGCGGTCGCAATGAGAAAGGCAAAGAGCATGATGTCAACGAGCGGGTTAATTTTTTTTATGCCTCCGGTTTTTGCGGGTGATTCGAAGAGCCATGCTTCGATTCGACACCTTGTGAATCGTTCAATTTTTCGTTACCGGATTCCTCCGTTACACCGTGCGGGCGGATACCCATGACATGGGCTGCTCCGGCAAGGGCGTGAGCTGCAGTCGGGGTTGTAAACAGAAGAAAAATAAGGATGAGAGCGAGTTTTACGGTTGCAAGCGAGAATCCGCCGTAACACATCAAACCGACGAGAAAGAGGCCCGCACCGAGGGTATCAACGATGCTTGCGGCATGGAGCCGCGCAAAGAAGCCGTGCAGGCGCAACAGCCCAAGGGAACCAACGAGCAGAAAGCCGCAACCAAGCAACAAGAACACGCCGCCAATGGCACCCGGCACGCTCATGATTCTTCTCCCGGCGGCAGAGGCGGCGTTTTTCCAAGCGTTCGATAGCGAAAGAATTTCAAAATGGCGATGGTGCCGACGAAATTCACCAACGCATAAAGAAGCGCAATGTCGAGGAGGTCCGCACGCTCGAAGATGAAGGCCGCAAGGGCGATGAGAAGCGTTGTCATGGTGCCGAAAACGTTCGTTGCAAGGGTTCTGTCGTAAAGCGTCGGACCGCGCAGCAATCGCACGAGCGTCGGGACGGCGGCAAGCAGCAGCAAGAGGGATGCGATCGTCAGCATAATGTCTCTGGTTCTCGCTTTACTTCTGATGGAGGAGCGTCGAATTTGCGGATTTTTTGCGCCATTTCCTCGAGGGAATCGCACATCTCAAAACTGAGGGCGTGGATGAGAATCTTGTCATCGTCCATATCGACGCTGACGGTTCCGGGCGTGAGGGTGATGGAATTTGCATAAATCGCACGTGCGAGGTCGGAGGCCTGTCCCGAGGGTATCCAAAAAAGCCGCTGCCTCGTTTTACAATCGCGCGAGAGGATGATTCGCGCAACGGCGATGTTGGCTCTACAGGTCTCAAGGACGAGCCATCCCCAATAGCGCCAAATGCCGGTCGGGCGCAGTAAATGGAGCGGCAGGGATTCGCGATCAAGCACCTCCATTCGCCAGGCGAGAGCGGCGATTCCCGCCGAGGAAGCGGCTCCCAGGGCCAGAAGAAGGGTATTATCAGCCTTGCCGGAGAGCACCAGCCACAGCCCAAACAGCGCGGCTGCGAGGGCGATGATACGGGATGCTGCTCGGATAGCGGGGAATTTCATGGGATTGAGCATAATGAATTGGATTTTAAGAAGCAATCGGGTAAAAATTGTCCTGCGTTCCCGCTTAGATTGAAAAAACCTCTTGCTTGATGCCTATGATTGTTTTATGAAGAGGAGTCTCCCGTTGAGGTTGTCGATCTCAGTTGGATTGAACTTTCACAGGAGGAGGAATTATAGGCGTGAACGGGAAAATATCGTTGGTGAGTTTTTTCTTTGTTTGTTCGTTATGCGGCAGGCGGAGGAATGTTGTTGTCAGTTGTACAAGTTGCGCGTTCGAGTGCGTGGATTCTTTCAATTTGTCCTGACTATCGGGGAGAAAATCTATGGTTATATCCAGAGAGTCTGCGCTTGCGCTCGAAAATGATATTAAGAGCGACAGTATAGATGTTGATGAAACGGCTTCCGAGCATCGTGCGAATCTTTCGCTGATGCTGAGGGATGCCGGTGGTGAACGGGAGGATAACGAGGGAGATGCGCGTAACGGTTCGTTGAACAGTAACGGCACCGATGCCGAACGGTTAGATGATGGCAAATATGTCGCGAAGGGAACATTGAAATGGTTCAACCCGACTCGCGGCTACGGTTTTGTCACTCTCGAGGACTCGGATGAAGACGCACTCTTGCATGCACTATGCTTGAAGCAGGTCGGACGCGAGAACATTGCTCGAGGTGCACGCATCACCTGCCGTGTGGCGAGACGTCCCAAAGGGGTGCAGGTCACGCATCTTTTGAGTATCGACGAGAACGGCGACTTCCCGTTTGCCTCTCCAGAGCAGTTGCAACAAGGCAACGCGTTTGAACGTGCGGTTGTAAAGTGGTTTGACCCGCAGCGTGGCTACGGCTTTGTGAGCATGGGTGAAGACATGCTCGATATTTTCGTTCACACGGAAACGCTGCAGCGACACAACATACAAGGCCTCGAGAGTGGTGACGAAGTCTTGGTGCGTTTTTGGCGCGGACCAAAAGGACTCTCGGCAAGCGAGATTAAACTCGTCGAGAGAGACGACGGCTCCGTGGAAGAGGAATTCTAACGAAGATTATTTGAAGAAGGGACTTTCGTCCAAACTTTCGATATCTTCGAAAAAGATTCCTCTGCGTCGTTTTTTTCGAATCTTTTGTTGTTCGTAATCGTCGACTTTCAGTTCGATGCTGCGCAGCTCCTTGTCTTCAATGATGAGAGAGCGGCGCAGCAACGGCTGATCGTGAGGATCATGGGGAAGACGGTATTGCAACACAGGCGCCTCGGAGGTCTGCGCCGACACAGACGACGGCACCAGCACTACCAGGGACAACGCCGCCGCCGACACGAGCACGGCGCTTTTGCGAATCACTATACCGGACAGGACAGAGTAGAAAGACTTCATGACAACAGCCTCCTTGATAAAAAACATCAGAAATCCAATTATATCTTATCGCGTAGTGAATAGTAAAGCATCCCGAGCACAAGCGCGGGATGGCGAAGGAGCGTTCCACCGGGAAAGTCGGGGATGCGAATCGAGGCAAGCACGTCAAAACGCTCGAATTGTCCGGCGACGGCCTCGGCGAGAAGTTTTCCGGCGAGGGTTGCCATGTGAATCCCCGAGCCGGAATACCCCTGTGCAAAGAAAACATCTTTATCAACGCGCCCGAAATGGGGGATGCGCGGCCTTGTGATGGCAAGCGTCCCGCCCCAGGCGTAATCAATTCGAGCGCCTGCAAGCTGCGGAAAAACTCTCAACATCGGCTTTCGAACAAAACCGGCAATGTCCTCCGGGAAGTTCGGCGAGTAAGTTTCTCCGCCGCCGAACAACAGGCGGTCATCCTGAGTGCGGCGGTAGTAATCAATAACGAATTTCGAATCCGAGATGGCATAATCTTTTCGAATCAATTGCCGCGCGAGTTCGCCAAGAGGCTCGGTCGCGGCAATGAAATTGTGGAGAGGCATGATTTTCGCGGCGATTCGCGACTCGAGCTTGTCGAGATATCCGTTGCACGCGAGCAGTACGGTAGAGGCCTTTACTTCCCCGTCTTGTGTTCGAATCTTCGTTCCCTCGCGTGACAAAACTCTTGTGCCTTCATAAATGCGGCCACCGTTGTTCAAAACCGCGCGAGCCAGCCCGAGAGCATAAGCAAGAGGATGCAAATGTGCACCAAACGGATCGAATACGCCTCCATGGTAACGCTCGCTTGCAATCAGTTCGCGAACCTCTTCGAGTTCGAGATAGCGCAACCCGGCATCGGGATAGTTCCGTTCCATAAAATCGACTTCGTTGCGCATGCTTTTTGCATGGCTTTCCTTCCACGCCAGATGCGCGGCGCCGTTTCGCAAGTCGCACTCGATATTGTGCAAGTCAATGAGTTCTCGAACCAGGCGATTCGCCTCGCGGGCCAGACCCCACATTTGACGCGCGTGACTCTTGCCGAGAAGGGCCTCAAGGTCCTCTTGACCCTTTCGCTGCGTGCTTCCCAGCTGTCCGCCATTGCGCCCGGAAGCCCCCCAGGCAATGCGATGTGCCTCGAGAATGACAACGCTATAACCGCTCTTAAGGAGATGGAGCGCGGCGGAGAGCCCCGTATATCCCGCCCCGACAATAGCCACATCTGCGCGGATTTCTCCCTTCAGAGAGGCTTGGGGAGCGAGAATCCCCGCTGTATCGGCGTAATAGGAAGGCGGGTAGGTCGGGGCCATGGGTGTTTATAGCACGGGCCGGACTCCAAAATCAGCGGAATGCCGACGGTTTGTGATATAACTCCGGCATGACCATCCCCCTGCCCATCCGCATCGCAAAACGGGAACTTCGAACCGGAATAAGAGGATTCAAAATCTTCCTCATTGCCATCGTTCTCGGAACCGCAACCATCGCCGCAATAACATCAACTGCACAAAACATCCAAAACGCCCTGACGGCACAGGGCAGGAACATCCTCGGCGCGGACATCACCCTCCGCCTGAGGCATCGCCCGACCAATTCGACCGAATCCGCATATCTGGAGCAACTCGCGGCAAACACAAACGCGCAAACATCGGCATCCATCTCCATGCAGGCCATGACGGGAAACCAAACCGACAAATTCCTCTCTCGGCTCAAAGCTGTCGACGACAAATACCCACTCTACGGAAGCCTCATACTCCAACCTCCGATCGCGCTACAAAAAGCTCTCGAACAGGATTCGGCCAGCAAGCTCCACGGCGCCATTGTTGAACCCATACTGCTCGAACAACTCGGCGCACAAATAGGCGATGTTATTTTCATCGGCGAAATGAAAGCCGAAATCCGCGCAACCGTGCTCTTTGAGCCTGACAAGCTCTCCGACGGCTTCGCTCTCGGTCCGCGCGTATTCCTCTCCACGGACGCAATGGAACAAACGCGGCTCATGCAACCCGGAAGCGTCTTTGCGCATCACTACAAAATCAGGCTCCCTGAAAGCTTTTGTGATCCAACACGAGTGCAAACCCTCATCGAAAACATCCGCAACGACCTTCCGCAAAGCGGTTGGCGAATCCAAGACTGTTCAAACAGTGCCCCCGAACTCAAACGCTTCGTGCGCATCCTCACGCAATTCCTCGTGCTCGTTGGCCTCATGGCGCTCATCGTCGGAGGCATCGGAGTTGCAAACGCGGTGCGCGGATACCTTGATGCAAAAAGAGCAACACTGGCAACGCTCAAATGTCTCGGCGCGTCCGGCACGCTACTGTTCCAAACCTACATGCTGCAGATACTCGCACTTGCAACGCTGGGCGTCGTCATCGGCATCACGCTCGGTGCGCTTGCGCCGTTGCCGCTGCAAACGCCTCTCGCCGCGGTCCTCGACATCCCTCTCGATTTTCAAATCCAGATCGAACCTCTTGCCATCGCCGCCGCTTACGGATTCCTCGTCGCCATCGGCTTTGCCATCTATCCGCTCGCGACCGCAAGGGAAATCCGCGCCGTTGCACTCTTCCGCAAAGAGGTTGCGCCCGTACGTAAACGTCCGCGGACACGATACATCGTGTTAACCGCGCTCGTGTTTGTCGCACTCGCATTGTTGCTGTTCGCCGTCACCGATGATGAAGAGTTCGCAAATTGGTTTCTTGCAGTCATCATAGGATCAATGCTCGTATTCTTGATGCTCTCGAAAAGCGTGATGTGGCTGGCGCAACGCTCGAGTTCTTGGGGAAGCGAATCATGGCGCATCGCCTTGCGAAACATCGCACGTCCCGGGTCCTTCGCGCCAAACATCATCCTCGCGCTCGGCATGGGGCTTACACTGCTCATCACCGTCGCCATGACCGACGCAGCCCTGTCTTCGCGCATACAAAGACATCTCATTGATGAAGCCGTAGCGTTTTTCTTTCTCAACGTTCGATCAGACGAAGCGGACAATTTCGCCGAGAATCTCACACAAGCCAACGGCGTGCTCGAAGTCTCAAGTGCGCCGATATTGCGCGGAGCCATCGTGCGTGTGAACGGTGTTCCAGCATCGGAGGTAGACCCCACGCCCGACACCGAATGGGTGCTGCGGGGGGACAGGGGGCTTTCTTACGAGCGGGATCTTCCCGGGGATTCGACCGTGGCCTCGGGAGAATGGTGGCCGCGCGATTATGACGGCGCACCTCTGCTGTCGCTTGCCGATGACATCGCGCAAGGACTTGGCGTCGGTATCGGCGATACTATGACAGTCAATGTGCTGGGGCGCGAGGTAACCGCGACCATCGCAAATACAAGAAATTTCGAGTGGCGCGACATCGGGATTCATTTCGCTTTGATATTCACGCCGAATGCTTTGCGAGGAGCTCCGCATTCCTTTTTGTTCACGGTGTCGATGGAAAAGGATGTTCAAGCCGAAGCGGATTTGCAACGTTTGGTGGGGCGGGAATATCCGGGAGTGACGGCGGTTTGGGTTCGCGAGGTTGCCGAACAAGTCAATCGGTTGGCGGATAATATCGGGCTGGCTATACGTTCGAGCAGTGTGTTAGCGGTTTTTGCAGGGATGCTGGTATTGGGCGGAGTGATGGCAGCGGATCATCGAAGACGTCGAAGGGAATCGGTATTATGGAAAGTACTGGGAGCAACACGTGGAAAAGTCGTGTGGATGTATGCGTTGGAGTATTTGGTCTTAGCGATTGGCGCGGGAGTGTTCGGAGGAGTGTGCGGGAGTATTGCGAGCTGGGTGATTACGAAACAGGTGGTCGGTTTGGATTGGATATTTACGGGAGGGGTGTTCTGGGTTGTTCCGGCAGCGGTGACCGTGGCGATGTTTTTGGCCCTGGTCGGGGCGTGGAGACTGCTGGGGAAACGCGCGGGCACGGTGCTGCGGGAGGAATGAAAACTCCCTGACGCCCTTCCGCAAACTATTTCGGCAGGTCGCTTTCCCCGCGCAGCCAAACGTCCACGGCATGTGCAACGCCACGACCTTCGTGAATCGCCCAAACGACCAGTGATTGGCCCCGTCGCATATCTCCCGCCGCAAACACTCCGTCCAACGAAGTCGCATAACCATCCGCTGCAACATTACCGCGACCGTCCAACTTAACGCCCAAACCCTCCAGCATCCCCGCGAATACAGGATGCACAAACCCCATTGCCAGTAAAACCAAATCTCCCCGTATCCAAAAATCCGATTTCGCAATCTCCTTCAAGTTCTCATCCAGCCGGATACATTTCAATCCTCTCACTTTTCCGTCGGCAACATCAAACGCGCGAGTCGCAACCGCAAAACTGCGCTCGGCCCCCTCCGCCTGGCTTGATGACGTGCGCAGCTTCATCGGCCAATCCGGCCACGTCAGCATCTTGTTCTCACGCTCGGGAGGTATCGGCAATATCTCCAACTGGTGAACCGACAACGCACCTTGGCGGAACGAAGTGCCGATGCAATCCGAACCTGTATCCCCCCCTCCAATTACGACAACATCCTTGCCCGCCGCCGAAATCTCCTTGCCCGCCGCCGCCTCGCCGGCAAGACGGTGATTCTGCTGTGTTAAAAACTCCATCGCAAAATAAACGCCTTTGGCATCCCGTCCGGAAACATCCAAATCACGCGGATGCTCGCAGCCTCCCGCCAACACCAACGCATCGTGCTTGCGCCTCAATTCTTCGACATCAACGCTCTTGCCAACATGCGCGTTGCAGTGAAATTCGACGCCCTCGGCGCGCATCTGCTCAATGCGGCGGTCAATGTGACTCTTCTCCATTTTGAAATCCGGAATGCCGTAACGGAGCAACCCTCCCGGCGCGGCGTTTTTCTCAAACACATGAACCTTGTGTCCCACGCGCGCCAATTGTTGCGCACAGGCCAGTCCCGCGGGACCGGAGCCAACAATTGCAACGCTCTTTCCACTGCTCGTCTCGGCGGGTTCGGGAACAATCCAACCTTCCTTCCAAGCCCTGTCCGCGATCGCACACTCGATGGTTTTTATGGTCACGGGCTGGTCTTCAATGTTGAGCGTACAAGCCGCTTCGCACGGGGCCGGACAAATGCGTCCGGTGAATTCGGGGAAGTTATTGGTCGAATGCAGGTCCCTCGCCGCCGCACGCCAATCCTCCTTGTAGACCAAATCGTTCCAGTCGGGAATCTGGTTGTTCACCGGACAGCCGCTATGGCAATAAGGTATGCCGCAATCCATGCAACGAGCCGCCTGCATCCGCAACGCCTCCTCGCCCAGCGGAATGGTGAATTCGAGAAAATTCCGAATGCGGTCGGAAGCGGGCAGATATTTGCGCTCCTGCCTGTCGATTTCCATAAAGCCTGTAATCTTGCCCATGTTTACGCTCCCATCACGTTATGTTGCGCGCCTCTTGAGCGCTCTTGCAGCGCGCGGCGATACTCCACCGGCATAATCTTGCGAAAACGGGGCAGGTAGGATTCCCATGCATCAAGAATCTCTTTCGCCTTGGGAGAGGAGGTTGCCTCGAAATGCTGCCGCACGAGAAAGTGCAGCCGCTCGGCATCGCCCCGAGACAAATCCGCAAACACGTCCACAAGCCCGTGCCCTTCAAGATCGCCTCCCTGGTGCTGGGTTTCCTCCAAGGAAACATCCTCTTCCGTGATGGGCTCAAGCTCGACCATCGCGAGGTTGCAACGGCTGTCAAAGTCGCCTTGCTCGTCGAGGACGTAGGCAATGCCGCCGGACATTCCCGCGGCAAAATTGCGCCCCGTTGCCCCCAGCACGACCACAACTCCGCCGGTCATGTACTCGCAGCAATGATCGCCGGCACCCTCAATCACGGCGATGGCTCCGGAGTTGCGAACGCCAAAACGCTCGCCCGCAACCCCTCGAATATAACATTCGCCCTGAATGGCTCCGTAAAGGGAAGTGTTGCCCACGGCGATGGCTTCGGCATCGTTAAGGCGCGCCTGAGGAGACGGCGCAACAACCACCTTGCCGCCGGACAATCCCTTGCCGACATAATCATTGGCGGCACCTTCGAGTTTGAGTGTAAGTCCCCGGGCGGCGAAAGCTCCGAAACTTTGTCCCGCCGTTCCCTTGAACTTGACGGTGATGGTACCGTCCGGCAAACCCGCATGGCCGTAACGCTTGGCGATTTCTCCCGAGAGCATAGCGCCAATGGAACGATCGGTGTTGCGCGCAATCGCTTCGATGATAACGTTCTCGCCTTTCTCCAACGCCGCACTCGAATCTTTGATTAGAGTGCGATCAAGAATGTCGTTGATGGGATGTTTTTGTGTTTGGCTGTGAAAGATAGGCGTGGGCTGGCCGTCAATGTCGATGGCTTCGGCCCGGGCAAGTAGACGCGAGAAGTCGAGACCCCGGGCCTTCCAATGGTCAATAGCGCGTGCCTGATCAAGATACTCGGAGCATCCGACCATGTCATCAAAGCGCCGGACGCCCATGGACGCCATCAGCGCTCGAATCTCTTCAGCGACATAGAAGAAATAGCGAATGACATGTTCGGGCTTGCCAGTGAACTTCTTGCGCAGTTGCGGATCCTGCGTTGCAATGCCCACAGGACAGGTGTTGAGATGGCATTTGCGCATCATGATGCACCCCGCGGATATCAAGGGCGCGGTGGAGAAGCCGAACTCATCGGCTCCGAGAAGCGCGCCGACAACGACATCGCGTCCGGTTCGAAGCCCTCCGTCGACTTGCACGGCAATGCGTCCGCGCAAGCGATTGCGCACAAGCGTTTGATGGGTTTCGGCAAGACCAATCTCCCACGGCGAGCCTGCATGCTTAATCGATGTCAGAGGGCTCGCACCGGTACCGCCTTCAAAACCGGAGATGGTCACGTGGTCGGCGCGCGCTTTGCATACGCCGGCTGCAACCGTGCCAACACCGAGCTCGGAGACAAGTTTCACCGAGATAGCCGCATGGGGCGCGACGTTCTTCAAATCAAAAATCAATTGCGCCAAGTCTTCGATGGAGTAAATGTCATGGTGCGGCGGCGGCGAGATGAGCCCGACGCCCGGAGTCGAGAAACGCACGCGCGCAATTGTCGCATCGACTTTATGGCCGGGGAGCTGTCCGCCTTCACCGGGCTTGGCGCCCTGCGCCATTTTAATCTGGATCATGTCGGCATTGACGAGATATTCCGCCGTCACGCCGAAGCGTCCTGAAGCGACCTGCTTGATGGCAGAACGCATGGAATCGCCGTTATCGAGAGGTCGGAACCGGTCTGCCTCTTCGCCGCCCTCGCCGGTGTTGGATTTCCCGCCGATGCGGTTCATAGCAACCGCAAGTGTCGTATGCGCCTCGCGGCTGATTGACCCAAACGACATCGCGCCGGTGGCAAAACGTTTGACGATTTCGCTCGCCGGCTCGACTTCATCGAGCGGGACGGCATTAACGCCCATCTCGGCGGCGTCTTTGATGCGAAATAATCCGCGCAGCGTCATCAGGGACTCGCTTTGTTGGTTGATGCGCTCGGCGAAACGCTGGTAGTCGTCGTCGCTTCCTCCCCGGGTGGCATGCTGGAGGTCGCGCACAGCATCCGGACTCCACACATGCGCTTCACCACGCATACGGAAGGCATACTCGCCACCGACGTCCAAGTCCTGCCGCAGGATTTGCACATTCCCGAACGCCTGCCGGTGGCGGATGAAAGCCTCGCGGGAAATTGTTTCGAGCCCCAAACCCTCAACGGCGGAGTGGGTTCCGGTGAAATAATCCTTAATAAACTCCGTGCTCAAGCCAACCGCATCAAATATCTGCGCGCCGCAATAGGACTGGTAGGTCGAGATTCCCATCTTCGACATCACCTTCAAAATTCCCTTGTTGAGCGCCTTGACCAAACGCTTTTTTGCTTTTTCCGGAAGCAGTCCTGTCGGCGACTCGGCGCATAAAGCCTCAACGGTCTCGAACGCCAGATATGGATGAACCGCCTCGGCGCCATAGCCCGCCAAACAACAGAAATGATGGACTTCCCGGGCTTCGCCGGTCTCAACCACAATCCCGACCGAAGTGCGCAAACCTTTTCGAATGAGATGGTGGTGCACCGCCGAAGTCGCCAACAGAGCCGGCATCGCAATGCGCGAGGCACTCGTGAGCCTGTCCGAGAGGATGATGATATTGCTGCCCTGAAGCACGGACTTCTCGGCGCGGTCGCATAAACGCGTGAGCATGTCGGACATTGCTTCAACGCCGCGTTCAATGGCGTAGCTGATATCAAGGGTCATGACGCGCAGACCGCTATCGGAAAATCTCCCAATCGCCCGAACCTTCTGCATCTCGGAAGAACTCAAAATTGGCTGCTTCAGCATCAAACGACGCTCCTGACTCTCGCCGCAGGGATCAAGCAGATTGGGACGCGCGCCCAAAAACGAGGTCAGCGACATCACCAACTCCTCGCGGATGGGATCAATCGGCGGATTGGTGACTTGGGCAAAATTCTGCTTGAAATACGTATAGAGAAGCTTCGAATGGTTGGAGAGACTCGACAGTGGCGTATCATTTCCCATCGAGCCAACGCCCTCCTGTCCGGTCTCCGCCATAGGGGAGAGCAGGAACTTTAAGTCCTCCTTTGTATAACCAAACGCTTGCTGCAAATCCAAAAGCGATGCGTTTGAGCGCGGATTTTCTTCAATGGTTGCGGCGGTAACGTCTTCCAACGCAATCTGAACATCGCCCAAACGCTCTTGCCACGGGTGCGCCGAAGTTAGCGCACGCTTGGCCTCCTCGTCACCGATGATGCGCTTGGCTTCCAAATCTATCAGGAGCATTTTGCCCGGTTGCAACCGCCATCTATGCGTGATGCGCGACTCGTCGAGCGGCAACACGCCCGCCTCCGATGACAGCACCACTTGCCCGTCTTCGGTGACGACATAGCGCGCCGGCCGCAGGCCGTTGCGGTCGAGAGTCGCACCGATAACGCGCCCGTCGGTGAAAGCAACGGCGGCAGGACCATCCCATGGTTCCATCACGGCCGCATGGTATTGGTAGAAGGCGCGGCGCTCCGCATCCATCAACGGGTTCGACCGCCACGCTTCCGGGATTAGCAACATCATCGCATGCGGAAGCGAGTAACCGGCGCGCACCATCAATTCCAAAGCGTTGTCGAAGCATGCGGAATCGGAACGCCCTTCAGGAATGATGGGAAAGATTTTTTTAAGATCGTCGCCGAAGGCTTGCGAGTGCATGGATGCACCACGTGCAGCCATCCAATTGACGTTTCCGCGAAGGGTGTTAATCTCGCCGTTGTGGCAGATCATTCGATAAGGATGCGCCAAGGACCATGCCGGAAAAGTATTGGTGGAGAAACGCTGGTGGACAAGCGCAATTCCGGAGGAAAAGTTTTTATCAGCGATGTCGGGATAATACTCGGCGATTTTGTCCGCCATGAGCATTCCCTTGTAAACCATGGTGCGCGAAGACATCGATACGACATAGAAGAATTCGTTGACCTGCGGGTCGTTACGCCCGGCAACGAGATTGCGTAGACGTTTTCTCAGAACAAAAAGTTTGCGTTCGAGCGCGTCTTGGTCGATACCGTCAGGCGCGGAAAGAAAACATTGTCGATGGACGGGTTCATTGCTGCGCACACTCTCGCCGAGATTTCGATTGTCAGTAGGAACATCACGCCAGCCGAGAAGCGCAAGCCCCTCCTCTTTGGCGATGTCTGCAAGATCGTTCTCAATGGTTTTGCAGGACACATCATCGGGCGGCAGAAACAAGACGCCAACGCCGTACTCCCCTTGTGCCGGGAGCTTGACGCCTTGCGCATCCATCTCCCGGCGCAGGAAGGCGTCGGGAATTTGGACGAGAATGCCGACGCCGTCGCTGGCTTTCGGGTCCGCACCCACCGCGCCTCGATGGACGAGGTTGGAGAGAATCTCCAAACCTTGTTCAACAATCTCGTGGCTCTTGCGGTTTTGAATATCGGCGATGAAGCCAAGACCGCAGGCGTCGTGCTCGAAAGCAGGGTCGTATAAGTCGGGGCGTGCCTGTGTGTTATCGCGATCGAGCATGTCAAAGCCTCTCCTGATGAAGATGGTGAGTTGTCCGCGTCGTATTCGTCAACGCGCGCACTCCTGCGCCCCCCAGAGAGCCCTCCCAAGCTCCCTGATAATGCCAGAAAATATGCCCTTAAAGCAAGAATCAAGAATCACGAACTCCAAAGCGGTCAAAAACTCGTGATTTTGTGCTTTTTGCGAAAATATCGCACCAAATCACCCTTTACTTGTGCTAGACTGGCGCCAATCGTCGCTCTCGAGAGCGCGTTTTCATTTACTATAAACCAACAAGGAGACAGATTATGTCCAACAAGAACACCTCTATCAAATACGGCGCCTCGGCGATTGCCATTGCCGGAGCCCTCGGCGCGGCCTTCGCGCTTGCGCCCGCTACAACCGCCAACGCACAATCCATGGAGAAGTGCTACGGCGTTGCCAAAGCCGGAGAGAATCAATGTGCCGCAGGTCCGGGAACCAGCTGCGCGGGAACCTCGACCATTGACTACCAGACCAATGCGTGGGTTCTCGTGCCCACGGGAACCTGCGTCGACATGGAAACCCCCAACGGCAAAGGCACTTTGGAGCCTGACGATTCCAACATTCCCTCCTAAGGGCATGAAACAGGCTTACCCGATTCCGGCACGTGCCGGGATCGGGCTCAAGCCCTCCCACTATCGTGACGCCCTCGATAACGTTGGGACAATCGCATGGTTTGAAATTCATGCGGAGAATTACATGGGCGCGGGCGGAGCGCCGCATGTCTGGTTGGAGCGGCTACGCTCGAGTTTCCCTTTTTCATTACACGGCGTTGGACTGTCGCTTGGCGGCGCAGAGGCGTTGGACCGAGAGCATCTCGCTAATTTACGCACGCTGATAGATCGCTACGAGCCCGGGTTAATCTCCGAGCATTTGGCGTGGTGCCGTCGAGACGGGTTGTTTTTTAACGACCTTTTGCCGTTGCCTTTGAACGAAGAAAGCCTTGATATTGTCGTTCGCCATGTGGAGCAGACGCAAGAAACTCTGGGACGACGCATTCTCGTGGAGAATCCTTCGAGTTATTTCGCTTTCGAAACTTCAACCTCGGAGGAACCGGAATTTCTCTCGGAGTTGTGCAAACGAAGCGGATGCGGACTGCTTCTGGATATTAACAATGTTTATGTTTCCGCATGTAACAACGGCTTTGAAGCGGGATCCTATCTCGACACAATACAAGCGGAGCAAGTCGGCGAAATTCATCTAGCTGGCCATGCCGTCGAACATCTTGAGGACGGAGAATCCCTGCGCATTGATGATCATGGTTCTCGCGTTTGCGATGCGGTTTGGAAATTATTCGAAAAATTTACCGGGCGCTGCACCGGTGTTCCGGTATTGGTGGAGTGGGATACGAACGTTCCGTCCCTCTCCGTGATGCTTGAGGAAGCCGCAAAGGCGGACATGATTTTGGAACGGGTGTCTTCTCATTAGCAGGTTGGATGTTTTACAGAAACATTTCGCGGAGGCATTGCGAAATGGTGACGGGAATGCGCTTGGGAAGATGGTCGGAGACGACTCGAAGTTTTCGCAGCGTTTTTCGGTTTACCGCAACAATGTGTATCACTCGCTGACGGTCGCGCTGTCGGACGCGTATCCGGCTGTGAAACGCTTGGTTGGGGATGATTTTTTCTTTGCAATGGCACGGGTGTATTTGGACGGCGGAGGCTTTCCCGTTCATGCACCCTTGCATGATTTCGGCAAGGGTTTTCCCGAGTTTATTGCGGATTTTGCACCGGCGGAAAAAAGCTTGCCGTGGCTGGGTGATGTCGGACGCATTGAGCGTGCCTGGCTGCAAGCGTACCACGGTGCGGACGCGGAAAGCGACGTGATGAATCTCGAAGCATTGTCGAGTGGAGATGCAGAGAGGATTTCAGGTTTGCGTCTGGTCTTTCATCCGTCGTTGTGCATCGAACGATTGAGTTGGGGCGTGTTTGAAGTTTGGGAAGCTCAAGGCGGGGAAGGAGTTGCAGGGATGAAGGTTGAAACGCAAGAGAATTTTATTGTCGCGGTTCGCGGAATGGACGGGAATGTAAGGGTTGGCCCGTTTGGCGGTAATATTTTTGATTTTTTTGAGAGGTTGCACGACGGGAAGAGTGTTATGGCTGCTGCAAGGGATGTGGATGTTTCTGTCGTCGGAGAAGTTTTGGGTGGATTGGTTCGGTTGGGCGCGGTTATCGGTGTTAAAGAATAAGGTTCGCAAGTTCCCTGTGTAATTCCCGAATCAATCCATACCGAGGAAGATATTCCAACCTACAAGGGTTCTGTTCCACGACTGAGAATGTTCATATATTCACTGTATATGAACCGTCGGTTGTACTGCCTTCCTGTAAACTCCCGGACGATTCCGAGGTCTTCCAAATGCTGTACCGACTTAGCAACTGTTGGAATCGAGATGCCCAACTCCCGTGCTACGTCGGGAATTCCGATAAGCGGTTTTTGTTGAAAGAGTTGGTGGACACGAAATGCGGATGTCGCCGGACGCCCTAATCTATCAATGCGATTTTTATCAACTTCGAACAGATTTAGGATTTCTTGCGCAGCTTCACTCGCCTGCGATGAAGTTTCGATAATCCCATCCAGAAAAAACTCAAGCCAATCCTCCCAACTGCCTTGCTCTCGTACACGCTGAAGCAAATCATAGTACTGCTGGCGATGCGTCTTGAGATAAAGGCTGAGGTAGAGTATCGGTTGCTTCAGGATGCCCTGCGCACAGAGAAGAAAAGTGATTAAGAGTCGTCCTAGCCGCCCGTTACCGTCGAGAAACGGGTGAATGGTTTCAAACTGAACGTGGATCATTCCAGCTTTAATCAATGATGGAATCTCGGGGGTGTCGGCGTGAATAAACAATTCGAGATCAGACATTAGGTCCAAAACACGATCCGGAGGCGGCGGCACAAAGGAGGCGTTACCGGGACGAGTGCCGCCGATCCAATTCTGCGATCGCCGGAACTCACCGGGCTGTTGGGTGCTTCCCCGGCCTTTCGACAGGAGAAGTTCGTGGATTTCTCGGATGAGACGGAGAGAGATTGGGAAGTTTCCTCGAATTCGGGCGAGGCCGTGGTCCATAGCGGCAATATAGTTCAGCACTTCTTGAGTGTCGTCCCGTGACACC
The DNA here is from genome assembly GCA_026708545.1 of Hyphomicrobiales bacterium. GTDB lineage: Bacteria > Pseudomonadota > Alphaproteobacteria > JAPOUT01 > JAPOUT01 > JAPOUT01. Next base: position 10,384 of record JAPOUT010000086.1, on the reverse strand, counting down.
CTGGAATTCTCCTCCCTTTCGAATAGCAGAAGATCGGAAAACGATGACTGCGTACCCTCAATCTGCGACGAGAGCAAAGCCTCTTTCCACGAATACATATAGAGGAACAACGGAGTATCGGGCAAAATTGAAGCAACCCCATCAAGCCGCCCTAGTGCGCGGTTTGCGTCTTCGAGTTTCTGATAGAGTTTTCCCATCTCCACGGCAGGATTCGGGGGCAAGCACGGAGGGATGAACGCTTTCACCTTTTCCTCGACCGTCGAAATGATTATTTTCTGCCCGAGCCGGGAAGATATTTGTTCTGTGGCCATAATTCGGAAAAAACCTTTCTTTGCCCTCTCAACAAATAAAGGATACCATGATATCGTTTATTTGTTACTCCCGAAAAGAAAAAAACTTTCTTTGCTCTCTCAACAAATAAAGGATAACGCCATATCCTTTCTTTAGCGAATCAACACCGATAAATTTGCAAGACCTCCAAAAAACCGCCGTTTTCCCAGGAAAATCTACAAATTCTCTCCCGCAAGCAGGGGAACGAGTTCCTCCACGGTCGACCTTTGGCTGGAAATCTGATTCGCAACAGTGGAAACGGCGGAATTTGGAGGCAAATCCTTGAGAGAGAAGGGCGTGGAAGCAGTCGCCCCCAGTTTGATGCAGAGTGCCAAGAGCAACTACCGACGATGATAAAGCACGGGTTGTTCAATCCAGATTTGCAAAATGGGCCTTCCAATGTGCCTTAAGTTCGGCTTCGCTCTGTCCTATTGCATAGGCTGGCGTAACGACGACCGATGCCTTAAGAACCCGCAGTTGAATGATGTGACGAATACGTTCTGCCAAAACGCCCCAGCGGTCGAAATGCGGACGCAAAGCGTTGAACGAATCACTGCCCGAAGGCAGTGCCTCCGCCTCTCCTTTTGCACGGAAACAACGCCTTGCGAGAACGTCAACGAAATTAATCTCCATTGCCGGGCGCTCCAAGATGTTGGCAAGCGTTCCGGGTGATGCAATTTCACCGAAGATGATGGTACCGTCATCAAGAACCACCATTGTGCCTTTAGGCGAAACATTCGGAGTGCCGTCCGCGTTGACTGTGCCGACGATTCCTACGGGGTGATTTTCGGCGATGGATTTCATCTGTTCGGTGATAATCATCATAATTCTCCTTGCATTGGGGTTTACCGGGTTATGATTTGAATCCAAAATATGGCCGCGATGACGAGAAACACAATAGCAGAGAATAAAGAGCTCCACTTCACGTGTGACTTGCGACTGGAAAACCGGTAGTTGGCATAGCCGGCCAGAATTGCGACTGATCCGTTTATGAAAAGACCATTAATCTTGAGGATTGCTAGAAGAATCAAAACCTGCAATCCAATATGACCTTTATCGGGTACGGTGAATTGCGGGATGAAGGCGAAAAGAAATAGTATGACTTTGGGATTGGTAACGTTCGTCAAAAAACCTTGAAAAATAACGTTGGAGTTTACCTCTCGGCTCGATTGAAATTCGTTACTGCTATATCTGGCAAAGAAGGATCGGAGATTCTTATAAGCGAGATAAGCCAGATAAGTCGCCCCTGCGGCACATAAAATGTCAAAAGCATTTTCGTATGTCGCTACCAGCGAAGCGGTGCCGAGTGACAACAAGGGCGCCTGAAACAATATACCCAGGAAAATGCCGAACACAGTGAGAATGCCCGCAATCATCCCACGCCCAATGCTATTACTAATCACTAGCATCTGATCCGGCCCGGGGCTTATTTGGAGCAGCGTGCAGGCTCCGAGATAGGCAATCAACACGCTGAATTCCGGAAAAAAGTACACGTTTGCTCGTCTCTCGCTAAAAATTGATTACCATGAACACGTCCATGATAATTCAAACATATTTTACCGCAACATTAATTACAACTGAAAGACCTATTAAAATTAACAGATATCCAATGAGTAAATTTATTAGATTAATCCTCCTATGATATATTTTCAGAATGGAATTAAAAGAGAAAAACAACGCCAACGCACCGTGCCAAACCACTGACATAAACAATACGAGAGCGATTAATAAAGAAAATATAACCAGATCGGAATTTTTTGGGATATACGCCCCAAAAATACTCGTAAAAAACACAACGCTTTTAGGATTTGATAAATTTGTCATCAAACCTCTAGCATAAGCCTTGAAATAAGTATTAATTTCAAATTTTAATTCCGACCTGTTTTCGTTTAAATTATGAGGTTTTGATGCGGCTATTCTATAGCCGATGTACATGATGTATGCAGAACCCAGGATTTGTAAATACAATAGAATATTGGGATAAAAATTTACAAGCACGCTGTATCCAAAAATTGAAAAAGTCACATATAAAAAAGAACCGGTTGCAACACCTAGAGCACTCACAACCCCGAGATTAAAGCCATGGTTCATTGTTGTATAGACAACAATAACGAAATTTTGCCCCGGACTCGCCATCGCCAAAAAATATACAAACAACGGAAGAATTAGAACGCCAATATCAGGATTCATAAATCACACTTCCCTTTGCTTTTTACTTCATTGGCTTCCAGCCATCCGGATAAAGTCGCTCCAACGGGCGAAACCGCGTTTTGTAAGACATTTTGTTTGAACCCTCAACCCAATATCCGAGGTAGACATACTCAAGCGAAAGCGCCCGAGCATGTTCGATATGTTTGAGAATCATAAAGTTGCCCAGAGACCGTTTCGCGGCGGCGGGCTCGAAGAAGCTATACGTCATGGAGAGTCCGTCTTGAAGCACATCGCCCAGCGAAACGGCGAGGAGTGCATCGTTGAGACGAAACTCCATAATTTGTGTTTGGACATGCGTGTCTTCAACCATTTCTGTGTAATTTTCGAAGGACATGGCCGCCATTTTGGATTCGGCGTGTCGGTTGAAGAGATAGGATTGGAGCAGATTGAATTGTTCAAGAGTTGCTTTCGGCGGAAGGATTACCACGTGAATATCTTCATTTCGTTTGAGAATTCGCCGTACGCTTTGGCTCGTCTCGAAATCACTTGCGCAAATGCGCACACTGACACAGGCATCGCAACCAACGCAGAACGGGCGATAAAATACATCGCGCGAACGACGAAATCCGGCGTGGGCGAATTCGCTGTCGAGATGGCGAGCACGACTGTCGGGTATGCGGGTAAAGATTCGACGTTCTTGTTTTTGCGGCAGGTAAGGGCAGAGTTGCGGCTCTGTCATGTACCAGATATTTGCATCGGAGATAATGTTTTCCATGATTATGTCGCGTAATAGTATGGAGCGAAGAAAGAATATCCTATCCAGATAACGATAAGAAGCGGTGCGCCGAGTTTTGCGTAATCCCTAAAGCGGTAATTTCCCGGAGCCATGACGAGGAGGTTGGTTTGGTAAGCGATGGGTGTGAGGAAAGATGCGTTCGCAGCAAAGATGATTGCATGGATGAAGATAACCGGATTCATATTGAGTTGTTCGGCGAGTCCGATAGCAACAGGTGTAAAAAGCACGGCGGTTGCGTTATTGGACAACACGTTGGTGATCAACGCAACAAGAAGGAAGAACAGCGACAGGGCAACCCATGCGGGCAGCGCGGAGGTAATCCAAACAAGTGCGGTTGCGAGCATGTAGGCGCCACCCGTATGTTGAAGCGCGGCGGACATTGCCAGAGCCGAGCCGATGAGAAGGTAGATGCGCCTATCGATGGCTCGCGCGGCTTCATCGAGGGAAAGAACTCCGAGCAAGAGCATGAGGATTACGCCAAGCATTGCGGCAACGACGATGGGAAGCAGTCCGGTTGCGATAAATATTACGGTCGCGAGCAAAATCCATGCGGCGTGACGCCCGCGCCAGCTTTCGGGCAAGGCCTCGCTTGAACCTTCAAGCGGGAGAATGTCATGGTGAAATCGCAAATTTTGGATTGCAGCTTGCCGCCCCAACAACAAAAGGACATCGCCGGCGGCAAGTTGCATGTTTCTAAATCTCTGTGTGAGAGCGGTTCGCGGACGACGCACACCGAGAACGCGGCATCCGGTCTCAGAAGCGAAGTCGGGCGAACTGACACCATAGCGAAGGACAGAAGCCCCAGGGGCGACGACAGCTTCAGCAAGAAGAAAGGATTCGTTTGCGTCGACATTTTCGGTTTTATCGCGCCTGCTTGCATCAAGCAGAATATTCGGGTTTTCGCGCAACAATGCCGCAAAGCGTTCGCGTGGCGCCGCGGCAACGAGCAAGTCGCCTTCTTGAAGCGTGACACCGGCGAAATACGATAGGGTGCTTCCACCTCGACAAAGAGAATAAACTTTCACACCCTTGATGCCTTCGATGCCGTCAGTGGAAACTTGTTTGCCGTTCAACGGATGTGAATTATCAATGATAATTTGCGCGGTATACAGTTCGGGAACCCTAGATTCGGTTTCACTCTTATCGTTGCGGTCGGGAAGGAGTCGCGGTGCGAAGATAAGCAAATAAATCATGCCAAGCACCGTTAGAAAGAGCCCGGGAATGAAAAAATCGAAGAAGGATATTTGATAACCACGCATGATGTTTACGCTTTCAGCAACAAGTATGTTTGTGGACGACCCTATGAGGGTCGTCATACCACCGAGGATTGCGAGGAAGCTAACCGGCATCATGACTTTTGAACGCGCAATGCCCGCATTCATCGCTAGTGCACCGACGAGCGGAATTAACATAACGACGACGGGTGTGTTGTTGAGAAACGCACTTGTCAAAGCGATGAACAAGAAGAGCAACAAGAGTGTCAAGATGGGGAATTTGCTTCCGGCTTTTCGCAGCACCCGCAAAAAAGGCTCAAGAGCGTCAGTTAGGAAGACTCCGTATCCGATTATGAGGAGTGCCATGACGGATATGAGGGCAGGGTTTGCAAATCCCGAGAGCAATGCCGCGGGCGTGAGGTGAGCGGTGCCCACGTGTTGCAACGGAAAGAAATAGAAAAACAACAAAAGCGCGATAACGACGGCAATGGAGGTGATCTCAAGGGAGACGCGCTCCCAAGCATAAGAGACCATTACGGCGGCGATGAGTGCGTAAACAGGCCAAACCTGCCAGTGTATATCTGCGATAGCTTGCATTTATTCGTGTGAGTGTTTTTAGTCGATATGTGTTGTCGGAAATCCGGCTTCGTTCAGGGAGCCTATAATGGTTGCGGCGTGACGAGGTCCTTGCGTTTCAATCATGAGGTCAAGAGAAGCCTGTTTCGCGGGAAGATCGAGAAGAAGCCTATGATGGAGCACTTCGAGGATGTTTCCGCGTGTTTGCGAAATAATGGTTGCCACGGACGCGAGCGCGCCGGGCTGGTCCATGATTTCGACGTGAAGCCGGATGATTCGCTGCAAGCGCGCGAGTTTGCGCGAAACGACAGAGTTGAGGACACGCGGGTCAATATTACCGCCGCACAGGATGACACCAATGTTGCGTCCGGAGAAGCGTTGAGGATGGGCGAGCACGGCGGCAAGGCCTGCCGCGCCCGCGCCTTCTGCAATGCTTTTGTGCTGGTCAAGGAAAGCAACTATTGCGTCTTCGAGATTGGTCTCGCTCACGAGGATGATGTCGTCAACGTGTTTGCGGGTGATTTCGATGGTGCGCGTTGTTACGTTTTTAACGGCAATGCCTTCACCGATGGTTCTGCCTCCGCATATCGCGTTAGTGTTATTGATTGCCGCATGCATGGAGGGAAAAGATTCGGCTTCGACGCCGATGATTTGGATATCGGGATGCAGGCTTTTTACCGCGGTTGCAACACCGCCAATGAGTCCGCCGCCACCGATGGGAACAATGATGGTGTCGAGATCGGGGCAATCTTCAAGCATTTCGAGGGCAACGGTTCCTTGTCCGGCAATGATGCTGTCATCATCATAGGGATGGACGAGCGTTTTATTTTGTTTGTGTGCAATGTTCTCGGCGATGATTTGCGCATCAGCAATGGTTTCACCGGAGAGGGTAACCTCGGCTCCCATTTCCTGGCAACTGAGGAGTTTTACGGAAGGGGTGCTTTCAGGCATGACAAGATTGACAGTGACACCCATTTCACGTCCATGGAAAGCAACGGCTTGAGCGTGATTTCCAGCAGACATTGTGACAACGCCGTTGTAGCGTTGTTGCGGCGACAAGGTTTCCATTTTGACGCGAGCGCCGCGGACTTTGAAGGAATGTGTCGGCTGAAGGTTTTCGTGTTTGATGTGGATGTTGGCGTTGAGTGTTTGGGACAATGCCGAGGAGTGGAGGAGGGGCGTACGGGCAATTTTGCCTTTGAGGATGCTCGCGGCGTTTTGGATTTGCTCTAAGGTGACGCTCATGGTTTAACCTTGTCGTGTTGGCTGTTTTTATGGATTGTATCATTTTTGACGAGGATTGGGGGAGGAACAAGCCTAGCGCTCCGATGTGTTGAGAATCATCACGCAAGGCGTGCTCTCCACACAAAAGCCCAAACGGCTTCTTACGAAAACCTTCAAATCTTTAGGTATCTTGCCATCGGATTGATTGTAATGTCTTTAGCTGTCAGTGTTCAAAGGAATTGACAGATTTCATAACAAGGGTTTCACCCATAGCACCGGGACAAATCCCCGCATTACAGGACCGGGCAAGGTCCGCACGGTTGTATTTGCAAGAGAGTTAACGGTCTGGTAAAGAATCGGTGAAATCGCTAAAAAAGTAACCCGGATCTTGCAAAACGCCGCCAAAATTTGTGCTTATAGAGATTAATCCGCTCAACGGTCCGAGCAAATTCCACCATAGCAATATAGACGGTCCTCGCCGGAGTTACGCCATTACAACGAGCAACCTTGGTCATGGTCTCTTTTGGGTGATGGTAAAAGTTAATGCCTGACGATATCCCGAGTCCCACGCCACCCGGACGCCCAGAGGGAAAAAACGAGATTGGAACGTCTGTTGCTGCTCGGTCTGCATGGCGCTGCCAGTCGTACCAAAGGAGACACCCGCCCCCGCGAAATCGCAATCATTGGACGGTCACAGTTACGCTGTTCGAACTACCAAGTTCTACGCCGCTCGGATGCCCCGATGGCAACATAACCGTAAGAGTCCCTACCGTTCCGCTTGGCGCCGGGCCAAAGAAGAAGAGATTGACATCAACATAGGTCTCCCCCGCTTTAATCTCAACTTGGCACGGGGAGGACATGCAATCCACCGTACTACCAACAGAACCAAAAGTTTCACTAGGCGTCACCCCCGCCCCAAGAACAATATAGTTTAGAAACCACCACACTCTAAATGGGCTGCCGCATGAGATCTTCTTCGAGTGCCGCACTCAACTCGACACTCATTCGTGCAGAATGCCGACCAGAGAACTCGTCTCCCCGCTGTAGTTCAGCGAGACAGTGCGAATTACGAACGAAACCGGGATGCGTCCCGGGATTGGGAGAAAGTGCTCCCGTCACTCCTAAAGTCACGGACTGCGTCAATGCCTCCGCAAGCGCGGCAGGATTGCCGACGGAAATGGGAATCGAAACGCTGTTACTGGATGATGAACCGGCTCGTTCAAAAGGACATGGACGAATCGCGGTTGATTCGCAACGTGTTGCGCCTCGCCGTTTATGGTAACGGGCCAGCGCATATCAACCGTCGGGTCGCCCGCGGCAAAACCGATTATTCCCTAGATTCTCCGCTCCGACACGCAAGCGAAAGTTGGACATCTTTCGGTAACCTCGAAAGTTACGCTCGACGTGTCACCGAGTTGCACGTTGCTAGGATGCCCTGACGGAAGTTCAACCGTGACGCTCGCTTCCGTTCCGATTGTAGCACTGAAGACGAGGAGGTTGAGATCAACATAACTCTGCCCCGCTGTGATGGCAACTTGGCACATGAGGCTATCAGCACTACCACAACGATTCCCGGAACCAAAAGAAACACCAGGCTCCTCATCCTCCGGAAGAACATTATAATCCAAAGACCACTCGTTTATATACCGGCCTTCGGTACCACCGACAACAAGGTTTAACGTGATATCTTCTTCAAGTGGCGCGCTCAACTCGACACTCATTCGTATAGTGTGGCGATGCGTAATATTCGCGCCTATACCGCCATAGTCCAATGTCACGGTGCGAATCTCGTCATCCACAAGGTTCACAGTGTGCGTTGCCGTGCCGAGCGCCCAACCCTCCGGCAGAGACTGGCTCTGCGGGATCGTAAGTATGATTTGAGGCGCGCCTGTGGTTTCATTATCAATGCCCGTCAGCGTAATCGTACCGCTCGACTCCCCCGCCGGTATCGTCAGACTTGTAGGAGATATGTCGAAATGCACACCTGCATCCGCCGTTCCGCTCGCGGTATCGATATTCAACGTGATGTCCTCGAGCGCGGGTTGATTGACATTAATTACCACGTCAATTCCCGGCGTTACATCCTCCTCATTAAGCGTTTTTGGGGCATCCGATGCGAAACCGACTGTGTTATCGTTCGCGGGAATGGTGATGGTGTAGCTGCCGCCGAGCGAAAAGTTGCTTCCCTCGCTCGCCCGGGAATTCGTCGAATCGTCGGCAAGCGTCAGGACGATGGTCTGATCCAATTCGGCTTCATCGTCTGCATCAACGGTAAAGGTGGCGGTCCGCGTGAGGGAACCGCTCGTGCGAAAGACAACATTAGCTCCCGGGAAAGTGTAATCCTCGTCCTCGGTAGCGGTTTGCCCGTTGTTCCCTTCCCCTGCGGCGCTAACCAGCACGGTGATTTCAGCGCTCGGCAACTGGGTGATGCCGAGCGTGACCGTGACCGTTTCGGTGCCGGAATCCGGCTCTGCCACACTGCTCGGCGTGTCAGATGAAATAAAGATGCTCAAATCATCGTCCTGAAGGGTCACGCGATGTGTCGCCGTACCGAGCATCCAGCCAGGCGGCAGGGTTCCGTCCACACTGATTCTAAGGTCGATGAATTCGTTACCCTCGCCCATGTTATCGTCACGGCCCGTCAGTCTAATCATGCCGCTCGACCGACCCGCCGGTATCCTCAGGCTTGGAGTGGAAATCGTGTAATCCGTTCCTTCTGTCGCCGTGCTTGTACTCTCCGCCGAAACATTCAGCGTGATATCCACAGGCGCAGGCCGGTTGACGTTCACCGTGACTCCTGCCGTCGTTCCGTCGCCTTCAGCAAGCACTACCGCATCCGATGCAAAAGCGACTGTGTTGTCGTTCGCCGGAATGGTGACGGTGTGCGGACCGCCAAGCGAGAAGCCGCTGCCCTCCCTCTCGCGCGACGAGTTCGTCGTGGTGTCATCGGCAATCGTCAGGACGATGAACTCGTCCTCCTCGGCCACATTGTCAGGGTGGACGGAAAAGGTAGCGGTTTGCGGGGCGGTACTGTCCGCGGGGAAGGTAAAATCCATTCCTGTAAAGGTGTAATCCATGCTGCTGCCCGGAGTGGCGGTTTCCCCCGTTCCTCCGGCCGCAACCCTCACGGTGATGTCTGCCGTCGGCGCCTGGGTGATGCCGACCGCGACCGTGACATCTGCATTGCTACCGGTCCCGGGCTCGTCCACTCTGCGCGACGTAGCGGACGTAAAGAAGATGCTCAGGTCGTCATCTTGGAGGGTTACCGTATGTTCGTCGTCGGTGATTGTCCAGCCCTCCGGCAGGCTGCCCGAGATCGTCAGAACGATGCTCTTGCTCCCTTCGCCCCTTTCGTTGTTGATGCCCCGCAGCGTCAGGGACGCACTCGAGGCGTTCGCCGGTATTATCAGGGTTGTGGTGTCAATCCTGTAGTCTTCATTCACTGTCGCCGTTCCGCCCGTCGCGACATTCAACGTAATCGGCACAGGTGAAGGCCTGTCAATGCCGACGGACACCCCGACTCCCGTTCTCTCGTTGTCCTCCGCAAGCGTTGTTGTCGCGTCCGCAGCAAATCCGATCTCGTTGCCGTGCGCCTCGATGGCCACCCGCGCCACGCTGCCGCCCCGCAGCAGGTCCGCGTGCTCTTCGGGAACCTCAATCTGGAAGTCGATGAACTCGGGAATCTCCCGCTCGGCGGTCATGAGAATCTCCGCCTCGATATCGAAGCGCGTCACGCCCGCGGGAATCGGAACCGCGCACGTCTCCTCCATGCATTCCGTCGCATCCCCCGCAGGCGCCGACTGTTCGCCCGTGGCCGCATCAAGTTCGTAGACCTTGTATCCGTAAGTGAAGTCCTTGTCCGCCCCGAACTCCGCCGTTGACGTCTCCGCGACCATAATGTTCAGCGTGACATCCTCTTCCAGCGGCTTGCCCAGGTCCGCCATGATTGTGACCGTCTCGCTCCCGCCCGTCGCCGCCGGCTCGACAACGCGCGCGGTCATTGCGGTCAGATTGACCCGGGGGATTCCCAGACGCTCCTCATAGAGTATCCGTTTCTCCCGCTCGACGAGTTTCCACAGGTTGGAGGACAAGC
>JAPOUT010000084.1 GCA_026708545.1 Hyphomicrobiales bacterium | reverse complement strand
GCGATAAATCATCCGTCACCAGACATCCCCAGACATTAGAAAACAGGGGGATGGTACAGCCGCGTGGATTTGAACCACGGACCTCTTGATCCACAATCAAGCGCTCTAACCAACTGAGCTACGGCTGCATTGTGCCCGTGTTAGGCGTGCCGACATTTAAAGTAGCGACAAGCCTGCCGGAATGCAAGTTGCAAGTCACTCGGAAAACCGCTAGATTATCGCCTCACAGACACCACGAGCGAGACGATTCTTCCCATGCCGTTTGAGGATTTCCTTACTGATAACGAGGCGCTTTTGCGCCTGAGTATTTTCTTCGGCGTGCTGGTGTTGCTGGGCGCGGTAGAGTTTGCCTTTCCTCGGCGGGAACGCACTTTCAAGCGGGTAAAGCGTTGGCGTGTAAACCTCGCGATTGCCGTAATAGACACTTTGGCATTGCGGTTTTTGCTTCCCATTTTGGCGGTGGGAACGGCGCTGTGGGTTGAGATGAACCAGATAGGCTTGCTGGAACTTCTCAATTGGCCCGGCTGGCTGGAGGTTTTGTTGGCGGTGATTCTGCTGGATGTGCTGGTGTATGGACAGCATGTCGCGTTTCACCACATACCAATTTTTTGGCGCATCCATCGTGTTCATCACGCCGACCGCGATATTGATGTTACCACGGCGTTGCGGTTTCATCCTGTCGAGATTGTGTTATCGATGTTGTTGAAGATTGCGTTTGTCGTAATTCTGGGAGCTCCGGTTGTCGCGGTGATTTGTTTTGAGATCCTGTTGAACGCAATGGCAATGTTTAATCATTCCAATTTGCGGATACCGGCGGGGGTTGATAGATGGTTGCGTCTGTTCGTTGTAACGCCGGACATGCATCGTGTTCACCACTCGATTGACATGGTTGAGAGCAACCGGAATTTCGGATTCAGCCTGAGTATCTGGGACAGAGTATTTTCAACCTACAAAGCACAACCGAATCTGGGGCACGGAAAAATGGTTTTGGGTTTGGGAGAATATCAAGGAGACGAATCCTGCCGTTTGGGCTGGACTTTGTGTTTTCCTTTTTTTCGACGGTAGTTGGATTCCGCTGAATTCCGACATCCGGCGAACCAGCAATATCTTCGGGAACCTCTCTTCGTGCTGTAAAAAATTAGGCGTTTTGCGCAGGAAGGTTTGGGAGATTGTCGATAAGATTTGTAAGGGTGCGCTGCATGGAACGCGGGTCGTTGAAAGAACTTTCCTGCGAAAACCTTTTTCTGTTTGAATATCCATGGATGTCTTTTTGGGATTTTTTCGGATCAACCAAATACTGCCACCAAACGAGCGTCTGCTCTCTCCCCGCCATGTTTTTATCACTATGACGGACATTAATCCTACGGGCGTCAATCTTCAGGAAATTAACAATATCTTCCCATGTCAGGCTGTTTTCCTGTGCACGTTCATATAGGTCCGGGTGCGTCTGCCGCATGATGCATAAACCTGCTAACACGGGTGGATTGAACCACCGGGATTCATTTGCAACTGCGGCTGCCAAAACGACGTTGGTTAACGCTCGCTCAATCTTGCGGAGAGACAATTCGTGAGCATTCACCAAGAACCTAATTTCTTCGAGAACAAGTTCAGCGTCTTGATTGTCTCTAAACTCCGGTTTCAGATTTCGCCATAAATACTCTATATACCTGTCTCGCTTTTTCTGGCTGACATAATTTGGCTCCGGCAACATTACCTTGAGATGGTAGAATTTTTCCAGGTATGTTCGGGCATCAAACTCTCCCCCGTATGCTCCTCGGATGGCTGTTTCAAATTGAGGTAAATCCATGACGAGCACGAAACAAACGTTCGGGACGGAAAACAGATGTTTCACGCGCTCGATTACATCAAGAGCGAACGGAGGACGGCAACGATCAAGTTCATCCACAATGAAAACCAGAGGCAAAGGCCGACGATCTTCCGTTTGTTCCTTCTCGGCGATAGCTTTCGACACGTTCATCAGAGATTCACGAAAACTTTCAAGCAGTGCATGTTCCTCTCTGGTTTTCTGCAGTTTCTCCGAGATGGTATTTTCGAGGATCTTTTCCGTTTCGTTGCCAACTGCCTCGATTATGGCTTTAACGGCATCGCTTCCTTTCCCAACATCTTCGATTAGTCCGGCGGTTCCAACACGTGCCGCGAGGCGAAGCCCTATCGGTGCGAATGTCTTTCCTACTTTTTTAGCCGTATCTAAAAATGTTTTGGCAGGTGAATTATCCTCACCTAGCGTTTCCTTTGCTAGAAAATGAATCTCGGATGCCAATGCTAAGAACGCATCATCGTGAACGTCATTTCCAAATGCATCAAAATGCACAACGCTCGCGCCACGCTCCCTCATCAGCCCCGCCCACTGTTTGATAAACACCGACTTACCGCTTCCCCACGGCGCATCAAGAGTGATGACCAGCGGCTCATCGATATTCGAAACCAGATTTCCAAGGCGCTCGCCGAATTCGAGATATCCGAAAATATCGTTTTCAGGAGTGAAACCGCCTTTTTCCGGAATACGCGGTTCGGTCGGGGTAAGACGCACGCTAGCTGCCCTCGGGAATTAAAATTAACAAAAACGAATCTATACCTAACCTTACAACCATTGCAAGAATTGCCGCGAAAGCACACAGGACCTTTCAGGACGAATCGGGAGGTGATTCGAAAAATTCCGCCGGATTTCCCCGGTTTTTAGGCCTCCTGAAAATGCCCAAACATCGCCGAAAATTCGCCCAAAATCCCGTAACTTCCCGGATTTACCGTAAAAAAGCTTGAGCTTTAAGCAAAACCGGGACCTGATGGAGGAACTGCAAACCAACCCAAAGGACGCCCCGGCATTTCCGATGATTTGCCGGGGCGTTTTTTGCGCATCCGGCTCAACGGGGTTTCGGCGCACCAACCCGCACGGCACAAGGCCGGTAAAAAGAATTTTCCCAAGAGAGGAATCCGGCGGAGTGTGGTTATCCCCCGTTCAAGGCGCGAATCACCGCAAAGCCTAATCGGCCCGGGAGCAGGACCCTCCACCCAAAACACAAAATTTTGAACAGTGCGGATGGTTCAAACTCACGGGTCCAAAAGCATTCGCCTCGGCCAAACTCTCACCCATCTCGAATCGCTCGTCATACGCCAGCAGGGTACACGACAGCACAACGGGTTTTTCCGCGCCTTTGCGTTTGACGACCATCCGCGAACTCGCGCACATAGTGTCCTCGGGACGCTTTCCCAAAATATCCCAACAGGCTTCTGTTATTTCCGGCGTGTCGTCCCCTTCTTCCATCTCCGGGAACAGCACCAAACGGGACGGGTCCGTACAATCAACTTTCCAACCTCGACCCGCACCCAACGAACCATAGCCTTCGCGCATGCTCTCTTCCCCTTCGTCCCAAAGCGTGCGCCCGGCTATGTCCAAACGGAAACCGTTTTCGGACAACCAATCGATCCCCTTCACGACCTCGCTCCAGTTCTTTTCGCCGCGCTGCTCGTCGTGCAACTCTTCGCGGTAGTGGTCCAAACTCACGCGCATATGCAGTTTGTCGCCACGCTTCTCCCGCAGTGCAAGCAGGCCCTCCTGGATGCGCGGGCGCATCATTGGACGCATGGCGTTCGTCAGCACCAGCGCCTCAAAACCCCGCGACAAAGTGTCTTCCAATATCGACAACATGTCCGGGTTCATAAACGGCTCACCCCCGGTAAAACCAATCTCCTGCGTGCCAAAATCACCCCCCTCGACTTCGTCCAAAAACGCGGCAACCTCGTCGGCGCGCAGATACACCAGCGAATCGTTCTTCGGAGACGATTTGATGTAGCAATTCGCGCACTCGATATTGCAGAGCGTCCCGGTATTGAACCACAAAGTCGTCAAGCGCTCGAGGGCGACATGCGCCCGGCGGGATCCATCCGCCGTGTAGGCGGGGTCGGAGAATTTCAGCGGCTCGGGCGATACCTCGGCCGTACTCAATTGCGTGCTCATAAACGAACCTCCTGTTAATAACTGCGTAAGACCCTATCACTCCTTCCATACTTTTCCTAATTTACAACGGTCTTGAACTTTCCATCGAAGGCGGTAAAACTCTGGAATAGTGCGGGCATGATGTAGTGGTAGCCTCCCAGCCTCCCATGCTGGTCGTGCGGGTTCGATTCCCGCTGCCCGCTCGCCACTCTGTTTGACCGACAGTTACAATTGGTTAAAAACCTCGTCTATCGTCGCTTTTTGGATAACTACTTTTTTTGAAGGGCATAATAACTCGCTGATAGACAGGACTAAATTGGGTTAAATTTTGGGTTACATTAGGAATCAGCGGTGTAGTGTTCTCTTGAATATTCGCTCCGAATCATGAAAAGAGCATTCCCGTGAGAATTGACCGGTGCCGCTCCATTCGTAAAGGAAATACGGGCGGTTTTTCGCGGATTTCGGGGGGGTTTGACCGTGCCCGTGATTCCCGATTGACGCGAGGTGCGGTAAATCTCCTACCCCGGCCAGCGCGTCGCCGCGGTCCCTGCCCAGCCTCCCCCTCGAAGCCTCCGCCGTCCTCCGCTATCAACCCCCCCGAGCGCATAGACCGGAATCCCCCGGCCCCACCGCCTCGCCCATGCCGATGCCTTCATGGCGCCGAGCGCCTCCGCCTGCGGGTGCGAATCGGTTGCAAACACCGGCGACAGCATCACCGCATCCATTCCCCGGCGCGAGGCCTGCGCGAGCGCCCCGGGCGAGTGCGCGGCTCCGGTGATTCGAAATTCGTGGAAGGGTCTGCGGAAGGACGCCCCCTCCCACCTCCACTGCGGGAAATGAACGCCCTGCGCCCGCACCTGCAGCGCCAGGGGAACGCTGTCGGCAACGAGCAGAATCAACCGTCGGCGGCGACACAGCGCGGCGACAATTCCGGCGAGGTCTTCGCGTTGCGGATGCCGGTAGTGCCGAAAGACGACCCCGGCGCCGCGGGGAAGCGTCTCGATAATCGGCAGAGGATTTGGAAACCGTGTCTCGTCGGTGACGAGCAGAAAGTCCGGAAGATCTCTCTTGCCGTTCAGGAGTCCGATTTCTTTTGCCCGAGACCTATTTGTTTGGCAAGCCGAGAACGCGTGGTGGCGTAATTTTTGGCAACCATCGGATAGTCCGGAGGCAAGCCCCATTTTGCGCGATAATGTTCCGGCGACATGTTGTATTTGGCATAAAGGTGCCGCCTGAGAGATTTGAATTTTAGTCCGTCCTCAAGGCAGATGATGTAATTGGACGTGACGGATTCTTCAATCGGGACGGCAGGTTGCTGCAACGTCGTCATTGATGCCGTTTTTTGTTCGAGTCGCAAGAGGGTATCGTGCGTCTCCTCGATGAGCCCCGGCAGATTCTTGACCGTAACGGTATGCTTGGCAAGGTATGCGGTGACGATTTCGGATGTCATTTTAAGGATGTCTTTGTTTTTGTTTTTCATTGTGCTTTGTCGGTTTGTTGCGGATGAGCTGGTCTTCTTGCGGGGGGTTGTGGTTACGTTGTCCTATGTCGGGAATGTTCTTGACGCCTCCGTGCAAGCAAACGCAGGCGCAGGGAGTTAAGACGAATGAATCCTTGCGCATCTTGATGATCGTAGATGTTCGTGTCGGATTCTTCGAAGGTAACATGCTCTTGTGAATAGAGCGACATGTCGGATGTTCTGCCGACGATGTGGATGGATCCTTTGTAAAGCTTGACCCGCACGCTGCCTTCAACGCACTCGGCGGCTTTGTCGATGGCGGCCTGGAGCATTTCACGTTCGGGCGCAAACCAAAACCCGTTGTAGATGAGTTGCGCGTATTTTGGCATCCAGAGATCTTTGAGATGGATGGCCTCGCGATCAAGGGTGATGGATTCAATGGCGCGGCGCGCGGCGAGCAGAACGGTTCCGCCTGGAGTTTCGTAGATGCCGCGCGACTTCATCCCGACGAAACGCCCTTCGACGAGATCAACGCGTCCGATGCCGTTGCTCCCGCCAAGGCTGTTAAGTCGTTCGAGGAGATTGGCCGGAGACAGGGCAACGCCGTCGATGGCGACAGGGTCCCCGCGCTTGAATTCAATATCAACATAGGTGGGTGAGTCGGGAGCATCTTCCGGCGAACAGGTCCGGCGATAAACATGCTCGGGGCATTCAACGCCCGGGTCTTCGAGCAGCTTGCCCTCGCTCGAGGAATGGAGAAGATTTTCGTCAAGGGAGAACGGCGCTTCGCCGCGCTGGTCTTTGGAGATGGGTATTTGATGCGATTCGGCAAAACGGAGCAGTTGTTCGCGCGAGCCGAGGTCCCAGATTCGCCACGGCGCAATGACTTCAAGGTCGGGCGCGAGGGCCGCATAAGTGAGTTCGAATCGGAGTTGGTCGTTGCCTTTGCCCGTGGCTCCGTGGCACAGGGCGTCGGCTCCGGTTTGGCGGGCGATTTCAACCTGCCGTTTGGCGGTAAGCGGCCGCGCGATGGCAGTGCCGAGAAGATATACGCCCTCGTAAAGCGTATTGGCGCGAAACATCGGAAAGACGTAGTCGCGCACGAATTCCTCGCGGAGATCTTCAACGAAGATTTCTTTCACACCGAGGTTTTCAGCCTTTTGTTTGGCTTCGGCTAGGGATTCGCCTCCGGCTTCCTGTCCGACGTCCGCGGTAAAAGTAACGACTTCGCAGTTGTAAGTCTCACGCAGCCACCTCAGGATGATGGAGGTATCGAGGCCGCCGGAGTAGGCAAGAACGACTTTTTTCGGAGCAGGGTTTTTCATTGTTGCGAGCGGCGAATCGGCAGGGTTGTGGATTTGAGTTGTCCGCATGCAGCCATGATATCCTCGCCCCTCGGCGTTCGAACGGGCGAAGCGTACCCGGCTTTTTGGAGTATAGCCGCAAAACGCCCGATTGCAGAATCCGATGAGCGTTTGTAAGGCGCACCGGGCCAGGGATTGAATGGAATTAGGTTTATTTTTGACGGAATGTTTTTAAGCAGCCGGAGGAGTTCTTTTGCATCACCGGGGGAGTCGTTAACTCCGTCGAGAAGAACATATTCGAAGGTGATGCGCCTTGCGTTGGAAAGTCCCGGATAATTGCGGCAGGCGTCAAGCAACATCTTGATGGGATATTTTTTATTAATGGGAACAAGTTCGTCGCGCAATTTGTTGTTGGTTGCATGCAGTGATATGGCGAGCGAGGTGCCTATTTCCTCGCCGGCTTTCGGTATGAGCGGGGCGACGCCCGCGGTTGAAAGAGTGACGCGCCGCTTGGAGATTCCGAGGCCTTCGCCGTCGGTGGCTATGTTGACGGCATTTTTGACGGCGTCGAAGTTATAGAGCGGTTCGCCCATGCCCATAAGGACGATGTTGGAGAAGCGCCGTTCGAATGTCGGCGTCGGCCATTCACCGAGATAATCACGCGCGACAAGTATCTGTCCGACAATTTCCGGCGCTGTCAGGTTTCGTGCGAGCCGCTGGGTTCCGGTGTGGCAGAAGCGGCAATTGAGCGTGCAACCCACTTGCGAGGAGATGCAGAGCGTTCCGCGGCTTTCCTCGGGAATGTAGACGCATTCAACCAATGCGCCATCGCCCATTTCGAGGAGCCACTTGCAAGTGCCGTCAACGGAAACCTGCTGTGTTGCAATTTTCGCCCGGGTGACGGAGAAACGCCGCTCTAGGGCGGCGCGCAGCGGAATCGAGAGATTTGTCATTGAGGCAAACGCATCTTCACCGTTTACGCCCTGTACATAAATCCACCGCCAAATCTGGGTGGCGCGCATGTTCGCATTCTTGCCTTCGACGACCCCGATGTCCGCATCGACAAGTGCCCGCGCAATCTCTTCCCGTGACAAACCGACGAGTTCGACGCGCTCGAACGCCACCGACAGCGGTGCGACGCTTTCGGCAAGGGCTACATTTATTGACATCTTTTATCGATGGCCTCCAGAGCCTTGGTCACACCGAGGAGCGAATATGTGTCGGTAGTAATGGTGCCGCGCGACGAGGTTCCTTTGATAACCATCTGGCTTCCGTTTTTCATGGATCGAACGAGAGAGGCCTCATCGTCTTGTGAATGCATCCATGCCCAATGCGCACGCTCGTCTCCTTCTTGTACGCCGGTGTAGAAGGAGAATTCTTTATTGTCTATTTTTGCGAACGGTTTGGACTTGGCACTGAATTTATAGCCGGCTCTCAGCGAGACCTCGTTGCGTGTTCCATCTGCACGGTGTGTGACGGTGAAGAAAACACGTCCGCGATTGAGGCCTTTGGGACGCTGGCTTTTCGGCTTGGAAAACACATAGCAGATTTCGTTGGCGCCCGTGCCGTAGTGATAGACGCTCCAGTCGCGGTGAACTTCAATGAGCTCGGGGGTGTTAGCGGATTGGGCGAAGGCGTCGCCAATTGCGATGCTTGAACCGAAGACGGCCAGCGCGAAGAAGAGGATGGGAAGAAGTCTGATTTTATACATAGGCGTTCTGTAGGTCTGTTGTTGGTTGAAGTTGGTCGGTGATATATCCGTATTTCATGCCGAAGCCTGTAAAGTTTGCGGCTATGTTGTTGTGTTCGTCAATAGCGATGGCCCCGCCGTCGCCGCCCAGCGGCTTTAATTGCGCTGTAAGGAATGTATCCATTGCGTGCTTGAGACTCAAGCCCTTGTACTGCTTGAGGGCGGCAATACTGCGTGCGGCGGCGGTTCTCAGGAAATATTCGCCGTGTCCGGTACACGAAACGGCGATGTTTTTATCCGCCCACACGCCCGCGCCGGGGATGGGGCTGTCTCCGACTCTGCCGGCCAGTTTTCGAAAGATTCCGCCGGTGGACGTCGCCGCCGCGAGGTCGCCGCGGGTGTCGTGCGCGACAGCCCCAACGGTTCCGTGCACACGTCCGTCATCGGGCTCGGCCTGCCGGAAGTAGGCGTCGGAGTCATCGATAAAGGCGATATTTGCTTCGCGCAGGAAGGATTCGGCGCCTCTGCCCGCAAGAAGCACATGATCGGTTTTTTCCAGCACGGTTCGTGCCGCATGTACGGGGTTTTTAACCGCCCGCACGGCGGCAATAGCTCCGGCGTTTTGAGTGGATCCATCCATGACGGATGCGTCAAGTTCGACAAAACCGTCCGAGTTTGGCGCGGAACCTCGCCCTGCGGTGTAAAGGGCGGAATCCTCCATAATGGCAACCGCGCGGACGACGGCATCAAGGGCGGAGCCTCCGCCGGCAAGTTCGCCGCCGATGCTTTCGAGAATCTCATGGAGCTTTTTCAGGGCTGCGGTATAATCCCTTCCGGGCCTCGCGCCCGCTCCGCCGTGGATTACGAGTGCGAATGTTTCGGGTTTACTCATGGGAGATTTCTGTTTGGGCCTTGTCCATTTCGGTTGCGAGAATGATATCGAGCCCCGTGAGGGATTTGGTCGAATGCGTCGTTAGTGTCACATTGACACGATTGTACACATTTTGCCAATCGGGGTGATGATTGTGCTTCTCGGCGATATCGGCACACAGCGACATCCACCGGAAGGCGGTTTTGAAGGTTTTGAATTGGAAGGTTTTGGTGATGGCATTTTGTTGCGTATTGAGCCTCCACCCGGGAAGATGCTTCAGGGCATCGTCCCGTTCGGACTGGGATAGAGTTGTTGGGCGTCTCATGGGTTAATTGATATGTCGAAGCGCGATTTATTACAAGGGAAAGGCATTGACTGGGAGACGGCGACCGCGCCGAGTCTTGAGGATATTGAGGCGTTGGCGGCTCGTGTTTTTCGTGAATTGCCCTCGCGGTTCCGCTTGTGCTGCGAGAATGTCGTGTTCTGGGTGACGGATTTTCCCGATGAAGAGACAATGGCGACGATGGAGTTGGAGAGCGAATATGATTTGTTGGGTTTGTATTACGGCGGAGGAGTTCCGTCTCCGCCGGCTCTGAGAGAATCGGTCCTGCCGGACAAGGTATTTTTGTATAGACAGCCGTTGTTGTCTTATTGGGCGGAGCATAATGATTCGCTTGGAGATTTGGTTCGCCATGTCCTGATCCACGAGATAGGCCACCACTTCGGTTTCTCGGACGAAGATATGGAATTGATTGAGGAAAGCGAAAGCCCTGCCGAAAAATGAGACGAATATTCTAGGCGGCTTTCCTCGATTTCTCCGGAATAGACAAGCGTTTTAATCCTTTGGTGATAGTTGCGGTTTTTTTACGAATTTGCGCTTCTTCATAAGCGGCTTGTGCGCGCAACCAAGTTCCCATGGTGCTGCCGATGACTTTTTCGAGTCGCAACGCCATCTCCGGTGAGATGGCGCACTGGCCTCGGATGACCCGATGCAGTTGCGAGCGCGATACACCAAGTGCTTTTGCTCCTTTGGCGACCGAGCAGTTTAGATATTCCAGAGCGTCTTCAATGACCCCTCCCGGGTGAGG
>JAPOUT010000023.1 GCA_026708545.1 Hyphomicrobiales bacterium | reverse complement strand
AGCGGGGACAATGATTCCGTCACTCTCACCATGACCGCGATCGAGGATATTGACTTCGCCGACGAGAGCATCACCATAGCCATTGATGATGCCATTCTGCCTCCGTACTATTCGGCGGGTGCGAATGACACTTGGACAGTGAACATCATCGATAACGATAAAACGGTCGAGTTCAGCCTGCCCCAGGCCCGTGTTCAAGAGCCCATGCCCGGCGAAACCCGGGGGCATTCATTTGGGGATATCTTTAAATCCGATCCCGCTGGTTGGACGAGCGGGTGTGCAGAAGATCCAGGCCAATGTGTTGTCCGCTGGTTTGACCTTAAAGTTGACGGAATTCCGACCGAACCGTTTACCGTGAAATTCAGACAGTATACACGTGGGACTGCTTCAAATACTTGGAGAGGGGAAGGCTATGCTTTTCGTTGGTTCCATTCTTATGAGTGGGGTTATCCAACAAATTGGCGAGTTACCCCCGAAAATATCATAAGGCGGCCGGGCGCTAGTAGAGGCCGCGTTCGTGTTCCGATTCTTGTCCGGCACGACGACGATGCGGAAAAATCCGAGTTTTGGGGGTTGCATTTGCTTCCGGATGGTTTGCCGAGAGGATGGAAGCTTGGCGGTAACGATCAAGTGCACGTTGCTATTGATTGCAACGATGGCGCCACTTGCGACTAATGAACCGGAGATTGGCGCTCTGAAGGAAATTGCAGAAACCCAGAAAAAACCTAATCGATAGTGAATCTTCTTCTCTTAATCCCCAAGGGAAGGCTTGATTTTTTACTGGCTGCCAAACGACTTTCGGTTTTTTTAACATTATCCCTTGAAAACCTTGCACACCGTCCCTATATGAATTTTGCAAGGACGCCTTTTGGGTCCTCGCGTTCAACCGCGCCGGCAACGGCGTAATACAAACATCGCTTCACAGAAAGGATGAAAAAAATGGCATATTTTGACCTCTCCCCCCTTTACCGCTCAACTGTGGGATTCGATCGCCTTGCAGCGTTGCTCGGCGAAATGAACCAAAGCAACCAGCAAGGCGGTTATCCCCCCTACAACATTGTCCGAGTCGGCGAGCATGCGTATCGCATCTCCATGGCTGTTGCCGGGTTCTCCGAGAGTGATGTCAGCGTCACCATCGAGAACAACGAACTCCGGGTCACGGGATCGATCGAGCAAAAGACCGATGAGGAGAACGAGGAATTTCTCTACCAGGGAATCGCTGCCCGAAGCTTCGAACGGCGTTTCCGGCTCAACGACCACGTCAAGGTTGCGGACGCATACCTCGAGAACGGAATGCTCCACGTCAACCTCGTCCAGGAGATTCCGGAGGAGAAGAAGCCGCGGCAAATCCCCGTGCGGAGCGGCCTCGCCTCGTCCAAAGAGGGTTCTTCCAAAATCGTTGAGGCGGCGTAATCGCCTCGGGGGGCTCTCTCTTCTAACCGGTGCAATCGGTTAGAGTCAAAATCAAGGCACTTCCTCCCGCCCCCTCTAATGGGAGGAAGTGCTTCTTTTCGAGGGGTGGCTGTTGCGCCCGATAAATTCGAGCGTTTCTAATGTAGCGGCAATCGCAATAATTTTCTTGACCTGTCCGCAAAAACCCTTAAAAGCAATCTCAACATGAAAGCTCTTCTCAAATCCACATGGATTCTCCTGTTTGCCGTCACCCTGATGATGATGGGAAACGGATTGCAGGGACCACTCCTTGGTGTGAGGGCTGTTACGGAAGGTTTTAATTCAACGGTTACAGGATTCATCATGTCCGGATATTTTGCCGGACTTCTCTTCGGTTCGTATATTGCTCCCAAACTTGTAAGGCAGGTCGGACATATCCGTGTCTTTGCCGCCTTTGCTTCCATAGCTTCCACATGCATCCTCACGCAGGCCGCCTTCATCGAACCCGTCACCTGGATTTTTATGCGTTTCCTCACCGGCATGTGCATGTCCGGACTCTATGTCGTCGTTGAAAGTTGGTTTAATGACAAGGCCGACAACAACACCCGCGGAACTCTGCTCGCCATATACTCCACCCTTCAACTCACCGGCGTAGCACTTGGACAACTTCTCCTCAACCTCGCAAGCCCGAGCGGATACGATCTGTTCCTGCTTACCTCCGTGCTTATCTCGCTTTCACTCGTGCCCGTCGCGCTTGCAAACATCTCCGCACCGAGGGTCGAGCAAACTGAATCCGTCGGCTGGGGTGATCTTTACAAAATCTCACCGTTCGGAGTTATCGGATTGTTTTTGCTCGGAATGGTGCAAAGCGTTCTGTTCGGCATGAGCGCCGTGTTCGCAAGTCTCATTGGGCTTAGCGTGGTTGCTGTTTCCCTTTTCGCATCAATGCCCTTCATCGGGGGCATACTGCTGCTCTTCCCGCTCGGATCCCTCTCCGACAAACTAGATCGCCGCAAAATCGTCATTGTGACCTCTGTGGGGTCGGCGATCTTTGCGCTAGCGGGTTTTGTGGTCTTCGAGAACAATTTCTACACCCTTTTCCTCGTCACAACCATTTATGGAGGGTTGAGCTATCCGATGTACTCGCTCCTCATCGCCCATGCCAACGACAACGCCAGGCCCGAACAAATGCTATCGGTATGTTCCGGCTTGGTGATGATCTTCGGACTTGGTGCGACCATCGGGCCGCTTGTTGTCGGATTCACAATGGATTGGTACGGCTACGGAAGTTTTTTCATGTTCCTTGCAATCATCCATACATGTATCGCGATATTCGGAATTTATCGAACCACAAAGCGCGCCTCCGTCGAAGAACGCCTCGACTACGTCCCGCTGCCCATGCGTGCAACTCCCATTGCCGCCAAAACCCTTGCCAAAGACATGGCGAGGCAGTCGCGCAAACTGGGCCCGCGGCGCTTTCGCCGCCGCCGCAAGCGCAAGCGTTCCGCCTAGGCGTTCCGGCCGGTTATTCCTCGCGGGTGATATAGAGGACCGAGAGCAGAATAAAGATTGCAAAAGTGTAGGCTTTGTCCTGGCCGTTCCACTGGCTTGCCCACATCATAAACCATTCGGCGCCTATGACCGCAAAGCCGGTGTACCAAACAAGAATTGCGGCAATTGCGCCCGTGACGACAAAGGCCTTGCCGAACGAGGGAGAATTTCCGAAAATCGCTGCATTCAAAATCAGCATTCCCCCGATGGAAAACAGCAATCCGGCGACAAGTTCACCCGCAATAATTAAAAAGTAAAAAGCCGTCTGTGCGGACTGCGAAGTAACCGCACGGTCCTGGAAGGCGGTTGGATCGAACCAGGGTTCAAAGGCGTCCATGGAGAGAACATGCTGCACAAACTGCCAATTAGCGTCGGGACTGAGGATGTTGCCGTAGCCCACCAGCAAGCCAAACGCTCCTATCGAAAGCGCTAACACGGCTTTGAGGATGAGTTCAACGAAGCACTGCAGCGGCTCCGAGGTTCTGCGCCACATCACCTCCGCTCCCTCGCGCCCGCAGGAACCACCATGCGCCAGTCCTGTGAAATCAAAACCCCGTCATTTGAAACATCAAGTGTTTCAATATGCATCAGCACGTACCCTCTGTCCGTTCTTGATTCCGACAGGCGTGTTTCAAGAATCTCGCCGCGGCAGCGAATTTCCGTCTCCGGCAACACCGGCCGGTGAAACCGAATTCGTTCCATTACCATCCCGATCAGGGGTGTCGAACCGAACGGCTTGGCATCCGCAATCAAACGCATTGACTCGCACAAAACGTGCCAGCCGCTCCCGGCCAGGGTTCCGAGAAGCGAGTCATTCGCGGCGGCTTCATCCAGGTGAATCGGTTGCGGATCATAAGTGCGCGCAAAATCTTTCATTGCATCGCCGCTAAGAAACTTGCTGCCGGTTTCGAACTTGTCGCCGACATGGAGATTTTCGAGTTGCTTTGCCGACATCATCCCTCCAGTTCAAACGCAGCCCGCATCAGTGCACGAGTATAGTCCATTTCAGGCGATGAGAAAACCTGTTTTGCTGCGCCTTGCTCCATAACCTTTCCCCCGCGCATCACCAGCAACTCGTTCGCGAGCGCGCGCACGACCTTCAGGTCGTGGCTGATGAAAAGGTAGGCGAGGCCGTAACGGTCCTGAAGGTCGCGCAGCAAGTCGATGATCTGCGCCTGGACAGACATGTCCAGCGCCGATGTCGGCTCGTCCAGCACAAGGAAGTCGGGTTTGAGCACAATCGCCCGCGCAATCGCAATGCGCTGGCGTTGTCCTCCGGAAAACTCGTGGGGATAGCGCGTGCGCATTTGCGCATCAAGGCCGACTTCTTCGAGGGCGCTGCAAATGCGTTCCGTGTGCGCATCGCTGCCGCGCTCGGCGCGCGCATGCACCGCCAGTCCTTCGCCGATGATTTCGCCGACCGACAAACGCGGATTCAAAGAACCGTAAGGATCCTGAAAAACGATCTGCATGCGTGCGCGCAGCGCCCGTATCCGCGATTGCCTGAAGGCGTTGATATCGTCGCCGTCGAAGTAGATGCGTCCTTCGCTTGTCAGCAGCCGCAGCATCGCGAGTCCCAACGTCGTTTTGCCCGAGCCGGACTCTCCCACAAGCCCGAGGGTTTCGCCCCGGCGGATGGAAAACGACACCCCGTCGACCGCCTTGATATGCCCCACCGTGCGCCGCAATACGCCCCGGCGAACAGGGAACCATACCTTCAGGTCATTCACTTCAACAAGGGGTTTGGCGCCGGGATCGGGCGTGGGGGGCTTGCCCGAAGGCTCGGAACTGATCAGGTGCCGGGTGTAGGGATGTTTCGGCTCGGAAAAAATCCGTTCGCTTGTGCCTTCTTCGACGATGCGTCCTTCGGTCATCACATAGACGCGCTGGGCGAGCGTTCGAATGATTCCGAGATCGTGCGAGATGAACAGCATCGACATGTCCATCTCGCGCTTGAGACGTTCGAGCAGTCGAAGGATTTGCGCCTGGACGGTGACGTCCAGTGCGGTGGTGGGCTCGTCGGCGATGAGAAGTTTGGGTTCGTTAACCAGCGCCATTGCAATCATCACGCGCTGGCGTTGCCCGCCGGAAAGCTGGTGCGGATACGATTTAAGTCGTCCCACCGGATTGTCGATCCCGACAAGATCAAGCAACTCAATTACACGCGCTCGAGCGCGGTTGCGCCCGTAGCCCGCATGCAGGACGAGCGCTTCGGCAATCTGGCGCTCGATGGTGTGAAGCGGGTTAAGCGAACTCATCGGCTCCTGGAAAATCATCGAGATGCGCCCGCCGCGGATTTCACGCAGGCGTTTGGGGGCAACATTCAGGAGGTCGCTCCCTTCGAAGTGAATCTCCCCCGAGGGATGATAGGCGGACGGATACGGCAGCAGCCGCAAAATTGAAAGCGCGCTCACCGACTTGCCAGAGCCCGATTCTCCCACGATGCCGACGGTTTCCCCGCGTCCGACATGAAAGGAGACGTTGCGCACGGCCTCAACCTCGCCCTCTTCGGAGCGGAAATGCACGCTCAGGTCTTTAACGTCAAGCAGGGGCGAATCGTTCATGGCGCGTGGATGCTTTTGCGCGGGTCAAAGGCGTCGCGCACGGCCTCGCCCACGAATATCAGCAATGACAACATCACCGCGATGGTGATAAATCCTGCAAATCCCAGCCACGGCGCCTGCAGATTCGCCTTGCCTTGCGCGAGCAGCTCTCCCAGCGAGGGCGAGCCCGGCGGCAATCCGAAGCCGAGGAAGTCGAGGGCGGTAAGCGTCGTGATGGATGCGTTCAGCAGGAACGGCATGAAGGTCAGCGTCGCAACCATCGCGTTCGGCAGCAGATGGCGGAACATGATCGAAGCGTTGCCCACTCCCATCGCCCGGGCGGCGAGGACATATTCGAAGTTGCGCCCGCGCAGAAATTCCGCGCGCACGACTCCCACCAGCGCAACCCAGCTGAACAGCAGGAGTATGCACAAAAGTATCCAGAAATTCGGCTCGATAACCGAGGCGATGATGATGAGGAGGTAGAGGTAGGGAACGGAGTTCCAGACTTCAATGAAGCGCTGGAAGATGAGGTCGATCCATCCGCCGAAGTATCCCTGCACCGCTCCCGCGGCAACGCCGACCACAGAGGAAAAGAGCGTGAGCGTCAGTCCGAACAGCACCGAGATGCGGAAGCCGTAGAGGACGCGCGCGACGACGTCGCGTCCCTGGTCGTCGGTGCCGAGCCAGTTTTCCGCCGAGGGCGGCGACGGCGCCGGGCTGGGCAGGTCGAGATTGATGGTGGAGGGCCCGTATTGGATGGGTGTCCAGATGATGAAGCCTTCGCCGTCTTCCTCGATGAGGGACTGAACGAAGGGGTCGCGATAGTCGGTGCGGGTTTCAAAATCGCCGCCGAATGCGGTTTCGGGATAGGAGACGAACACGGGGAAGTAGGAACCGCCCTTGTAATTGACATAAAGGGGGTTGTCGTTGGCGATGAACTCGGCGAACAGCGAGACGAAGAAGAGCAGGGAGAATATCCAAAAGGAATAATAGCCGCGGCGGTTGTTCTTGAAGTTTTGCAGGCGTCTTTGGTTGAGGGCGGAGAGTTGCATCATCGGTCAGTCCCGTGATTCGAAATCGATGCGCGGATCGATGAGCGTGTAGGAGATGTCGCTCAGCAGCGCGATCAGCAGGCCGAGCAGACCGAAAATGTAGAGCGAGGCGAACACCACGGGATAATCCCTGTTGATGATGCTTTCATAGGAGAGGAGTCCGAGCCCGTCGAGCGAGAAGATGGTTTCGATGAGCAGCGCGCCGCCGAAGAACGCGCCGATGAACGCGCCGGGAAATCCCGCAATCACAATCAACATCGCGTTCCGGAACACGTGTCCGTAAAGGATGCGCCGTTCGGTCAGTCCTTTCGCGCGCGCGGTTGTGACATATTGCTTGCGGATTTCGTCGAGGAAGGAGTTTTTCGTAAGCAGCGTCATGGTTGCGAAGGCTCCGATCATCATTGACGAGACCGGCAGGATGATGTGCCAGAGGTAATCGAGGATGCGCCCGCCCCACGAGAGTTCCTCCCAATTGTCGGACGCAAGCCCCCGCAACGGGAAGATGTTCCAGTAGGTTCCCCCGGCGAAGAGCACGATCAACAGCACCGCAAACAGGAAGGAGGGAATCGCGTAGCCGACGATGATGACCGCGCTGCTCCAAATGTCGAAGCGGGAGCCGTCACGAACGGCCTTGGCAACGCCCAGCGGTATGGAGATGAGATAGGTGAGCAGCGTCGTCCACAATCCCAGCGAGATGGAAACGGGCAGTTTTTCGGCGATGAGGTCAATGACGCGGACGTCCCGATAGTAGCTTTCGCCGAAATCAAAGCGCAGGTAGTTCCACAGCATCAGGAAGAAACGTTCGTGCGCGGGCTTGTCGAAGCCGAATTGCTGTTCGAGTTCGGCGATGAATTCGGGATCGAGTCCCTGCGCGCCCCGGTATTTGCCAGCGACTTCGGCGCTTTGCCCCCCGGGGTCCTGGGCGCCCGCGCTGATTTCCCCTGACTGTCCTCCGCCGAAGCGGGCGGTTGCGGAAACTTCGGTGCCGGTGATCTGCGCGATGATGCGCTCCACCGGGCCGCCGGGCGCAAATTGCACGATGATGAAACTGATCAGCAGGATTCCCAGAATGGTGGGAATCATGAGTAACAGCCGTCGCAAAATGTAAGCCGCCATAAAGTTCGCCCGTCTTTTTGGGGGGATTATATATTGAAGTCCCCCTGACTTCGTCAAATTCGCAAAGGACCACGCCCGGCCGTTCGTTCGACCGGGCGCAGGAAATTCGAAGGCCACCCGCCGCAGGCAGGAGCGGTTCGAACCCTGTCAGCCTTTTATACATTCCATGCCCTTCATGGTCAAGTTAAATGGTTGGAAAGCAAAGAAAAAACAAGCAATTTGGAGCAATTGTATACGCTTTCCGCAAAGACGGGCGCACCGCCGGCCCGTGCCGGAACGGCGCGTGGCGGCATCCGTTCCAAAGGGCTTTGCCGGGTGCATGGGCGCACGGGCGGCTATTTGCTCTCCGTATGTCGGCGCGCAGGGGCCGCCCCGGCGGGCGCTCCGCCGCCGGGGACTCGTGATGCCGGAGAGAGGCTGCAAGGCGCCGCCGCTCCGGGGCGGTCATCATTTCCCGCCGCTAAAATTCTTGTTGATTCCGATGCCCGCGCCGATTTGAAACAAGAGAGGGTCATGTAATCCGAGGGGTTCGGCCGCCTCGAGCGTGTGCCTAGGGCCGAAGAATCCGATTCCGCTTGCAAGGAAGGAATTCTCTCCCGAAGAGAAGGAATGTTTGGGAATTGGAACATCCGCGAAGAGTTCGTTGATGTGGGAATTGAAAATCCTTTCCGTCAGGGTTTGCCGGGCCAGTGAAAAATTACCGTTCTCAACAACGATGTCTTCGTTGCCGGGGGTCTCCGGGCTTTGCTCCGCCGCCGCGCTTTGCGCGCCGGGTTCGTCGTCGAGCGGCCCGAGCGCGGTGATTTGCGCCTGGGGACAATTGTCAAACTCCAATTCCACGCATGTTTTAAGTTTCGCGGCTTCCGTATCGACCATGAGGGGTTCCCCCGCATGAGCCGAAGTCGCTCCCGCAAATCCAATCACGATTAAAGAGGTTACGAAGGTTGTTAAAGTCGTCCGGGTTTTCATCTTTTTCTTCCTTGTGCAGCATTGCGTTTGTTCCCTGTACGACTTTAAATTTCCATACGACTCTTCTGCTTTTTTCTGCCAGGCATCGTCCAGGCCTCCCCGC
Organism: Hyphomicrobiales bacterium; assembly: GCA_026708545.1. Taxonomy (GTDB): domain Bacteria; phylum Pseudomonadota; class Alphaproteobacteria; order JAPOUT01; family JAPOUT01; genus JAPOUT01. The sequence goes on along the minus strand of JAPOUT010000023.1, from coordinate 1,702 downwards.
CCGCCAACGGGCCGTGCGCCTTCCCCGCACGGAACCGCGCTACCGGGAAAATGCGCCGGGAGCAATTGCCAATTCGTTCGCTTTGCGTCTTGCGAAAATTCCGCGGACGCATCGAATCGAAACAAAACTGATGTCAAAGAAAAAAACGCCGCTACCGGCGCGTATGCGAATCCCTTCTACGGCGCCCAGTGCTGCCACCGGTTCCAACGCCTCCTGTTTCGCGCTTCCCCTCCGATTTGTGCCTCCAGCATAGCCCGAACCGGCACGTTTGTCAACAGATTAAGGTTGCATCGAACCTTAATCGAATCGGATTTGAGGAAACGCAACGGCAAATCATCGGAAAATCCGTTTACCTATCCGTCAATAAGGTGTTTCCATCCGCCCGAGAGACTTGGCTGTCATCTCGCGCTCTTCGGGGGAGTCCTGCCAAATTAACTTGTCCCGGTAAAGGGTATAGAGATTTTCCGTATCATGGAGGATAACCCCACAATTTTAGGATGGCACTTATTCAGAAATCTTCACCGCTGTATGTTTGCGCGACCCGTTCCAACTTATTTTCCAACGGTTTCCAGGTCGTACATTTTGAATGACTTGTGGCCGGAAGGCGACAAGACAGATACCTCCCGGTCTTCGAACGGACGGATAAATGATTCCGTTCCCTCCTTTTGCTCTTATTTGATTGGCGTAATCCTGCCCTAATGGATAGGCTGTTTTTGGCTCCTCTCCTAAAATGCCTTTGTCGCGCGGTAGTTTTTGTGCGTCATAAAACGGGCCGATGAACCCCGCAAGCAATTCTTGGTAAATAAATTCATCCTCATACTTGCCAATTCTGTCTAGTTCTCGTGTGCGATGGTAGGCCACTTCTTCGATGGCGGTTATGTTGTCTAGAGCGCAATACCAAGCCCCCCGTTCACTGTCATTGAATCGGTTGCCTTCCGGTTTCCGCGGGTAGCTAAAAGCGGCGTTAATATGGCTCATGCCATATCCCGTTCCATAGGCTAGTTCGCGTTTATCCAGTTCCGGCAATCCGGAATGCATCGCCTTTAACCGATTATTGGTTCGTCCTTCGAATTGCTCGAGAATGTATCGCTCGTTGTCATCATCAACGAGTGGTGACAGAACGGGTGGCTTGTGGTTAGAGTTTGGGATAAGCCGAACGGTGGCAGGCTCGGATATTGAGGTAGTGAGTAACTTTGGAAATAAAGTCACACACCACCTCGCAACGCATCCACATAGTTTCTTGTGTCCATCATCATCGGCAAACCGCCTTCTATCATGGCATCGACCGGTTTGCGCCCGGAAAACAACGGTCCTTTATTGGGCAGAGTCACCCAACTATCGGCTATGTCATCACCGAAGTATAGATGCAACGCCTTATAGAGACCGATGATTGCGCTAAGCCGCATCGACTGGTCTTGGTTCAACGATCCGCTCCAAGTTCCGTCTTTCATCTGCGTCCAGGTTCGAGGACTGACGGAAATCAATTTCCCCGCGATTGGGTTGGTGAGTTTCCAAGCTCGAACCAAGCGCACATAAGCTTTGATGGCGACTAGTCCCTCGACCCGTTTCTTGTCACTATCGGTAAGGCTGGACGCATTGTCTGCCGAATCGGTATGGGGGAGTTGTTGGTTCATGGGTTATCTTCCTCTTCCAAGATATGTCATACGGCTATATTTATCACGCCATATGGCGCAGGTCAAGA
>JAPOUT010000136.1 GCA_026708545.1 Hyphomicrobiales bacterium | reverse complement strand
ATGCGGAAATGGAAAACCTGCTCGGCGAAGAGGTGAACGACTGGGAGACTCACGCAAACGAGCCCGGCGTCTATGCCACTTTATATGGAAAGGGAGAGGCGCGCCCCGGACGAAAAATGGGGCATGTCGTCCGTGTATCGCCGCTCAGTCGCTAGAGGACGTGTCAGCGTTCTTCCCGGGCATGAAACTATCGAATCGCTTCTTGAACCGGGACAGGCGTCCGCCTCTGTCAATCAGGTGCTGCCCCCCGCCGGTCCACGCCGGATGCGTGGTCGGATCGATTTCGAGGGTGAGTTTGGCGCCCGGCTCCCCGAAGGTTGAACGCGTCTGGAAGGTGGAACCATCGTTCATGACGACGGTAATCTCATGGTAGTCGGGATGGATGTCTTTTTTCATGGATAAGGATATAGCGCGAATCAACAGGGATGACAAGGGTGCGACGGAGAGGCTTCGTCCGCTGCGAGAGCTCGTCCCCTTCCTCGCTCCCTACAAGATGATGGTGGTGGCAACGCTGGTTGCGCTGATAATAGCGGCCGGAGCAACGCTGGTGCTGCCTTTGGCGGCGAGAAGGGTGATTGATTTCGGGTTTTCAGGGGAGAATGCCTTGTTCATTGACCGCTATTTTCTCGCAATGTTCGCAACGGGCCTGGTTGTGGCGATGGCAAGCGCGGCGCGGTTTTATTTTGTCAGCCGTTTGGGCGAGCGGGTGGTGGCGGATTTGCGCATTGCTGTGTTCCACCGTCTCGTCAATTTAAGTTCGGATTTCTTTGACAGGATGCGCCCGGGCGAGATTACATCAAGGTTGACGGCGGACACCACTGCAATAAAAACGACGGTTGGCTCGGTTGCATCCATCGCGCTTCGTAATTTCGTCCTGCTGGCCGGCAGTTCGGTGATGCTCGCGATAACCTCGCCGCGTTTGTCCGCCCTGGCGTTGATAAGCATTCCGTTGGTCGTGATTCCTTTGATATTTCTGGGAAGGCGCGTGCGCCGGGAATCAAAACGAAGCCAGGAGTTGCTGGCGGTATCGAGCGCGTGGGCGAGCGAGAGTCTTCACGCGATTCAGGATGTCCAGGCCTTCACCCACGAAGAGATCGAATCACGGCGGTTTGCCGATGCGACGGAAGATGCCTTTATTGCGGCGTGCAAGCGCATCGGCGTGCGGGCGTTGCTGACGGTGATAGCGATTGCAGCGGCGTTTTTTGCGATAACTTCGGTGTTGTGGCTAGGAGCGTTATCGGTGCTGGAAGGCGAGATGAGTGCGGGAGAGTTGGGGCAATTCATTCTGTACGCTTTGCTGTCGGCGAGCGCGCTGGGAGCGTTGGCGGAAATATGGGGCGAGCTGCAGATTGCGGCCGGAGCGTGCGAAAGGCTGATGGAATTGTTGCGTAAGAATCCCTCGATTGTTTCACCGCCAAACCCGCAGCCGCTCCCTGCTCCTCCGCGCGGCGAAATAGAACTGCACGACGTTTCTTTCGAATATCCGGAATCAAAAAACGTGCCGGTTTTGAAAAACATTTCCTTCCGCATCAAGCGAGGCGAAAGCGTTGCGTTGGTCGGGAGATCGGGCGCCGGCAAAAGTTCGGTGTTCCGGCTGCTGCTGCGTTTTTACGATCCAACCTCCGGGGAGATTCGAATCGACGGGGTGCGTTTGCGCGATGCCGCATTGAAAGACGTGCGCGGGATGTTTTCGGTGGTCCAGCAGGACGCGGTTTTGTTCGGGATTGGGGTAGGGGATAACATTCGCTACGGACGCGAGGATGCGAGTGATTCGGAGGTGAAGGAAGCGGCGAGTCTCGCGCACGCGAGCGAATTCATTGAGGCGTTGCCGCACGGTTATGAAACGGTCCTGGGCGAACGCGGAGCGATGCTGTCGGGAGGACAAAGGCAGAGGGTGGCGATCGCGAGGGCACTGCTGCGGGACGCCCCCGTGTTGTTGCTGGACGAGGCAACAAACGCGTTGGACATGGAGAGCGAGGAACAGGTTCGTGCGGGACTTTCGCGGCTAATGCGCGACAGGACGGTGCTGATAATCGCGCACCGTTTATCAACGATTCGCGGAGTCGACCGCATCCTGGTTCTGGACGGCGGACGCCTGGTCGGCGAGGGAACCCACGAAGCCTTGTTGCGGGAGAATGACTTATACCGCCGGTTCGTTGAACTGGAGTTGCGCGCTTAATATTTCCAGAGCGTCTTTTTCTTTTTCCCTCCCAGCGTTGCGACGAATTTTTCATGCGCTTCCATTTCCTCCGCGCTCACAAGCGAGGGGAGCGGATTCGGCCGCGGCGGTACAACGCTCACTCCTGTTGAAGAATCGCTGTCCGACGCCTGGATTGAACCACCTCCGGCAGCGAGATTCATGCCCATTTGCTCCTCGAAACCGGAAAGTTTTTGATAAACTTTGACGAGCAAGTCGGCATCAAGGAGCGCGCCGTGCAAACCTCTCGCTTTTTCCGAAACGCCGAGATGTCTGCACAAGGCGTCAAGGCTGAAGGACCCGCCGTATCCTTTTGCCCGGAGTTCCTGCCGCGCCTTTGCGATGGTGTCCACAACATCATTCTCGAGAGTTTTGCGGCCGATCTGCCGGAGCTCCATGTTGATAAATGCGAGGTCAAATTCGGCGTTGTGAATCACGAGCTGCGCGTCGCCGAGAAAATCAAGAAGTTCATCCGCGATATCGACAAAACGGGGTTCGTCCCGGAGACGCTCCGTTGTAAGTCCGTGCACATTGACGGCTTCTTCGGGAACGTCCCGCTCGGGATTCATATACCGGTGTAATTTTTCACCGGTCGGCATGCCGTCAACAAGTTCAATGCACCCGATTTCGACGAGCCTGTCACCTTCTTGGTGCTTAAGTCCGGTGGTTTCGGTATCGAGAACAATTTCTCTCATGTGTGTTTTCCTCCAAATTGCCTTTGTCTATTCCAGTGCACAGTCTTCTTGAAACACCGGATCTTTCATCATGCCGACGATATCCTGTTGAACCGTTCTCCAATCGCCGTCGTTATCAATAACATAGTCGGCCCGTTCGCGCTTTTCTTCAACAGGAAGCTGTTTTGCTTCCAACATATCGAATTTTTCGTCACTCATGTTCGATCGTTGTCTTAAACGTTCGCGCCTTGTTTCTTCCGGTGCATCAACAACAACAATAACATCCGCGCCGCCCTTATCTATCATGCCGCCTTCAAGCAGAAGCGGAATATCCAAAACAGCCATCCGCGCACCCGAAGTTTGATGTTGTTTGAGAAATTCCCGGCGCGTATCGCCGACGAGCGGATGGACAATATCGTTGAGAGCGCCAAATCCGTCCGGATCGGATGCGAGAAGCTTGCTGAGTTTTTTTCGGTCAATTCCGCCCGCCGAATCCGCCGCATCGGGAAACCGCCGCAACACCGGATCAACGGCTTTGCCGCCGGGACGATAGAGTTGGTGCACGGCTTCATCAGCATTAAACAGCGGCGCGGCGGCTCTGGCGGCGATTTCAGCGGCGACTTTGCTTTTCCCTGCGCCCAGGGATCCGGTGACTGCAACGAGGAGCATGGCTAACCGGAATTTCCGCGCGCGTGAAGTTCTTTTTCGAGAAGCGCGCGCAGTGCCGGTGTGACTTCGGGACGCACGCCGAACCAAACCTCGAAAGAAGGAACGGCCTGGTGTATGAGCATGCCAAGTCCGTCCACGGCGGCAAGTCCCTGTTTCTGCGCGGTTCGCAACAGTTCGGTTCGCAACGGCGTGTAAACAATGTCGCTCACGATGGCATCGCGCGCCAGCCCTTTCAAAAATTCCGCAGGCGCGATTCCAACGCCTTGTTCCAAGCCCAAAGATCCTGCCATTCCGAGATTTGTCGTGTTAACAAAGAGGTTTGCGTTTTCAGCGGCGGTGCGGATGTCGCCAATGCCGAAGACTTCGCCGTTGGAGATATTGAGTTCCCGAAGAAGTTTTTCAGCCCGCTCGCGCGTCCGGTTGACAACGATAATTGACCCGGTTTTGCACTCCCGGAGTGCGGCAAGTATTGCGCGAGCGGATCCTCCCGCACCGAGCACGACGGCTTTCCTGCACGGCAGGAAGTTCGGCACATGCTCGCGAAGGCTCTCGATGAACCCGTATCCGTCCGTGTTCCTTCCTTCCATATTCCCGCTGCCGTCAATGGAGACAAGATTGACGGCGCGCAGATATTCGGCATTGGCGTCAAGGGTGCCGTGTGATTCGATATAAGAGAAAACAGCCTCCTTGTGCGGCACGGTAACATTGCATCCGGCAAAGCCGTCCCCGGCAAGCCTTCCCAAGAAAGCGAACAACTCGTCCCGAGGAACCGGAATAGCTTCATAAGTTTTCTCGCGCAGATTTGCTTTGCGCATCCAGTGTTGATGGATGGGCGGCGAGAGGGAACGTTCAAGCGGCCATCCGATAACGCCGACGCGGCGTAGAGGCGCATTCATTTGTTTATGGCTCCGAGGGTTCGCAAAGCCTCAAGCAGCGGAAGTAACGGCAACCCGAGAGCGGCATGATAGTTTCCCTCAATACGTTCAAAAAGTGCGAGGCCCCTGTCTTCAAGGCGGTAGGCGCCCACGCTTCGTGCCAGCGCCTCGCCGCCGTAGGCGATATATTCCTCAAGCGCGACATTGGAAAATTTCCGCATAACCAGCAGGACGGTTTCATCATGCTCGAAAGGAATACTCCCGTCACGGGCAATTGCAACAGCGCAATGAAGCGTGTGAACATCTCCTCGGAGCAGCTCAAGACGTTCACGTACGCCGAGCATGCCGACGGGTTTCTGCAGCAAATTGTTCCTATGCCGAAGAATTTGATCAGCACCTATGGTGATTCGTCCGGGATGTTTTTCACTGACGATGCGCGCTTTTTCCCGTGCGAGCGTTCGTGCAAGGGACCCGGGCGCAAGATCCTCACGGCTGCGAAAAATGCTTTCCTCGTCCAGACCGGATACAACGACCTCGACATCCACGCCGACATCTTCGAGAATTCGACGGCGAATATCGGAAGCGGATGCAAGAAGTATGGACATGGTGCCGATATTTATGTCTGTGAGAGAATCTGTGAATCTTTGTGTGTCGCTGTTGATTGAGTATGCCACAAATGTATGAAGTTCATTAACAGAGGGATCATGCATAGAAAAGAACGCAATATTTACACATATCATAGAGTGTGGAGAACCCTTTGGACGGACTTACACACCAACCCCTATAATCTTCCGTAACTCCTCATAAAACGTGTAAAATTTCGTAAAAACAATTCTGTGGATAAAATCTGTATAACTCCGAATACAAGCTTTTCCACAAGTGCTATAACAACAACAATTAAATTCTATAATAATTATGTAAGATACCCGTGATGACCTCTCCCGACAGACCGTTCTTACGAGCCTTTGAAAATTCCGTAATGCCTCCGCCTTTATGGCTGATGCGCCAGGCCGGACGTTATCTGCCCGAGTATCGAAAACTCCGTTCAAAGGTTTCAAACTTTCAAGAACTTTGTAATACGCCGGATCTTGCTGTTGATATCACCTTGCAACCCATTAAAAGATTTGGTTTTGACGCTGCAATCATCTTCTCGGACATATTGCTTTTACCTTCGGCATTAGGACAGGAACTTCGTTTTGAAGACGGCAGCACCCCGCGCCTTGCACCGGCGATACGCACGAATGGAGATTTGATTCGTTTGCGTGAAGATAACTATATTTCTTTTTTAACTCCGACATTGGATGCTCTTGCAATGACCCGTTCCCGTCTTCCAAAAGAAACAAGTCTAATAGGATTTGCCGGAGCACCGTGGACGGTTGCAACTTATATGACGCGTGGGGATTCCACCGGGGATACTCGTGCCGAAGCAAAATTGTTTTATTACAGGGATCCAAAAAATTTTACCCGCCTGCTGGATATCCTTACGCGCGCGACCATCGATTATCTCGTAAAGCAGGTTGAAGCGGGAGCTAATGCAATTCAGTTGTTTGAAAGTTGGGCGGGCGATCTCCCGGAGAATGTGTTCCGTGACTGTTCCCTCAAACCGATAGCGAACATTACGAAGTCTTTACGTGAAAAATATCCAGAATTGCCGATACTGCTTTTCTCGAAAGGAAGCGGGTTGTTGCAGAAACTCTACGCGACAGAAACGGATATCTCCGCAATTAGCATCGACAGTGCTACGCCGTTGTCCTGGGCCAAGGAAGAATTACAGCCCTGTAAACTTGTTCAAGGTAATTTGGATCCTTATGCGCTGCTCGCCGGAGGGCCGCACATGGAGCGGGAGATAGACAGCATAATGGAACATTTATCGCCTGGACGATTCGTTTTTAATTTGGGACACGGCATTCTGCCGGCCACACCCATCGAAAATGTTGAGCGTTTAATCAAACGTGTGCGGGAATATCGTTCATGACGATTCGCCGCGCTGTCGTGTTGTTTAACCTTGGCGGTCCGGATGGTCCCGCCGCGGTCCGTCCTTTTCTTTACAATCTCTTTTCCGATGCGGCGATAATTTCACTGCCAAAAATTCCCCGTTTGTGTCTTGCATGGTTGATTTCAAAACGCCGTGCCCGGGAGGCTGCAAAGATTTACGCGCATCTGGGCGGCAAGTCCCCGTTGCTGGAAGAAACCCGGGCACAAGCGCATGCGTTGGAAACGTATCTAAACAAACATGCCGGGGACGAGGCCGACTATCGGGTGTTTGTGTCAATGCGCTACTGGCATCCGCGTGCGCGCGAAATCGTCACGCTCGTGAAGGATTGGCAGGCTGACGAGATCGTATTGCTGCCTTTGTATCCGCAGTATTCGACGACAACGACGCAGTCATCAATGCTGGAGTGGGAGAAAGAGGCCCGCAGGCAGGGATTGGAAGCGCGGCGGCATGTCGTGTGTTGTTATCCGGAGGAGCGCGGTTTTTTGCGAGCCCACGCCGAGGGCATCGAAGCATGCTTGTCGCGCTTGCTCGGCGGCGGAACCGGCATGAAAGACATCGTAATTTTATTTTCGGCGCACGGCCTGCCGGAACGGGTGATTCGCGCAGGCGATCCCTACCAGCAGCAGGTTGAGCGTTCTTGTGCCGGCGTAATGCGGGAGCTGCGTCTGCCCCCGGGAACCACTCGCGCGGATTGGCGGGTGTGCTACCAGTCCCGCGTGGGTCCGTTGTCCTGGATAGGGCCCTCGATAGACGAGGCCCTTGCACAAATAGGTGCAAAAGGACAAGGTGTGGTAATTGTTCCGATTGCGTTTGTGAGCGAGCATTCGGAAACGCTGGTTGAGTTGGATGTGGAATATCGCGCCTTCGCCGGGAAAGCCGGCGTGAAATTTTACGAACGCGTGCCGGCATTGGGGATTCGCGGGGGGTTTATTGCGGCGCTCGGGGATTTGGTCGCGCGGGCGCTGGCGTCTCCCGCGCCGCTCTGTCCGCAGGAAGAGCAACCGTCCGGAGACCCCCGGTGTTCAATGCTCGCACTCGCGCCGTTCAAACAGGAGAAAGCCCGTGTTGTCTGACTATTACCCTTGGATAAAGGCATTTCATATTATTTTCGTGCTGTTTTGGATGTCTGGATTGTTTTACCTGCCCCGCCTGTTTGCCTACCACTCGAAAGAGGAGTCCGGCACGGAGCAATGGGACACTTTCTGCGTGATGGAGCGGCGTCTTTCCTTCATCATCATGACGCCATCGATGGTGGTTGCCTGGGTTTTGGGACTGTTCCTGTTTTCGGGCGGCGGTGTGGATGTTTTCGCCTGGTGGATATGGGGAAAATTGGTGCTTGTGGCGGCGATGACGTGGTATCATGCGATATTGTTGCGGTGGAGGAGCGAATTTGCCGAAGGCTCCACGCCCCACGGCCCGGCCTTTTTCCGTGCGGTGAACGAGGTCCCGCCGTTGCTGGCCGTGGGGGTCGTGATATTGGTGGTTGTGCGCCCGTTTTAAATGTTTGCATGTCCGGGAGAATGTTGGTATAGATATGCGAAGGGAGGCGTCGGCGGTGCCGGATGCGCACGCCGGGAGGTTTTCGTTCCATTTTTAATGACCGCGATTTGGCAATTTCCGTGTATGGATAGGATTTGATGGATATACTTGTTGAAGATTTGAGCGTCATGAAATTACATGACCTGCGTTCGCAGCAACCCTCCGAGTTGTTGTCGTTCGCGGAGGACCTGGGCGTTGCAAACGCGAACGCGTTGCGCACGCAGGAATTGATTTTCGGGATTTTGAAGAAGCTGGCCGAACGCGAGGTCAACATCATCGGCGAAGGCGTCGTTGAGGTCTTGCAGGACGGTTTCGGATTTTTGCGCTTTCCCGAGTTCAACTATCTGCCGGGCATTGACGACATCTACGTAAGTCCGCAGATGCTTCGAACCTACTCGCTTAGAACGGGCGACACGGTTGAAGGGGATATAATGGCTCCGCGCGACGGCGAGCGTTATTTTTCCCTGATGAAAGTAAACCAGATAAATTTCGAGCCGCCGGAGAAGTCGCAGCACAAGGTTCATTTCGATAATCTCACGCCGTTGTTTCCCAGCGAACGGCTTGAGATGGAGGAGGAAAAGCCGGCCGCCAAAGGCGGGGCTCCCCGTGTGATTGATGTGATATCGCCTCTGGGGAAGGGGCAGCGCGCATTGATTGTCGCGCCGCCTCGTACGGGTAAGACGGTTTTACTGCAGAACATTGCACACTCGATAACGACGAATCACCCGGAATGCTACTTGATTGTTTTGCTGATAGACGAGCGTCCCGAAGAGGTCACCGACATGAAGCGTTCGGTCAAGGGCGAGGTGATTTCCTCGACCTTTGACGAGTCTGCGGTGCGGCACGTCCAGGTTGCCGAAATGGTGATCGAGAAGACCAAGCGCCTGGTCGAACACGGGCGCGATGTCGTGATATTGCTGGATTCAATAACGCGGCTGGGCCGTGCCTATAACACGGTCGTTCCTTCGTCGGGAAAGGTCTTGACCGGCGGCGTGGACGCGAACGCGTTGCAGCGCCCGAAACGTTTTTTCGGCGCCGCGCGCAACATCGAGGAGGGAGGTTCCCTGACGATTATCTCAACGGCGTTGATCGACACGGGTTCGCGCATGGACGAGGTAATTTTCGAAGAGTTTAAAGGCACCGGTAACTCGGAGATTGTCCTGGACAGGAAACTGGCGGACAAGCGGGTGTTCCCGGCGATTGATATTTTGAAGTCGGGCACCAGGAAAGAGGAATTGTTGGTCGATCGCGACGTGTTGCAGAAGACGCATGTGTTGCGCCGGATACTTTCTTCAATGAATACAGTTGATGCAATGGAGTTCTTGCTGGATAAGCTCAGTTCGACGAAAACCAATTCCGAGTTCTTCACCTCGATGAATAATTAAGGAAGCGGTTTGGCGTGCGAACGTCGTGCGTCCTTTCGGAGGAGTTGCGCGGGGGAGCATGGGGGGTTGCCATTGACCTTTTTGACCACTTGTTGCGATTCGCAAGCCTGGCGGATTGTGCCGGAGAGGATGGGGAATACGTCTCTGCTCCCTATGGCTGAATATCTTGCGAAACCCGCCGGAACCCGCCGGAAAGCCGTTGTCTGAATTTAAAAGACGGGCATGTGGCGGATGTTTGGCGGATTATGGTGCCGACCATGAAGACGATCTATGCAGAATCAACCAAGCCCGGGCACGCCGCGCTCTCCGTTATCCGAATCTCCGGGCCGAACGCGCCGGCGGCCGCTCTCGCAATCACGTCCCGGCCGCTTCCTTCCCCGCGCAGCGCCGTTCTCCGGCTTTTCCACCATCCTGAAACGAAAAAAGCGATAGACCGGGGAATCCTCGTCTATCTAAAGGCGCCTAACAGTTTCACTGCCGAAGACACCGTTGAACTCCACCTGCACGGATCCCCCGCCGTTGTAGCCGCGATGCTTGATGCGCTCGGTTCCATCGAGGACATCGTGCCCGCGCAACAAGGAGACTTTACGCGCCAGGCTTTTGAGAACGGACGGCTTGATCTTGCCGAAGTCGAAGCGCTCGCCGACCTGATTGCCGCTGAAACCGAACTCCAGCGCCGGCAAGCATGGAGCGTCCTGGAAGGGGCCCTGCGCGGTCTTTCCCAAGATTGGAACGACCGGCTGCTCTCATGCCTGGCGCGCGTGGAAGCGGTGATTGAGTTTCCCGAAGAAGATACCCTTGCCGCGACTGAAGCGATACATGCGCCCCGCGAACAATTGCGTGCGTTGCTTGCACAGGTCGATGCACACTTGCGGGACGCCCGTTGCGGAGAGCGTCTGCGCGAGGGAATTGAGATTGCCCTGGTCGGCGCCCCCAATGTAGGCAAGTCGAGCCTGTTTAATGCATTGCTGGGACGTGAACGCGTGCTGGTATCGCCGGTTCCCGGAACGACGCGCGACATCATCGAGGCGCGTTTGGACCTGGGAGGCTACCCGGTAACGCTGGTTGACATGGCGGGTCTGCGCGAGAGCGGCGACGCGCTTGAGTCGGAGGGAATTGCGCGGGCGCGCACGCGCGGCGTCAATGCGGATGTTCGTTTGATAGTTCTCACGAGCGAACTTTCGTCCGACGAGCGGCGGGAGAGTTTGTCGATGCGGCGGGACGGCGATGTTGTCGTATTGAACAAGTGCGATGTGTTGGCGTCGGACAGGGAGGATCCGTCCTTGCTGCGTTTGTCGGCGCGAACGGGGGAAGGCATGGACGGCCTGCTGGATGCGCTGGTCGGCGCGGCGGGAGGATTGCAGGGGCGCGAGCACGGGGTGATTACGCGCGCGCGCCATCGCGATGTCGTC